>CALMPJ010000116.1 GCA_937871585.1 uncultured Acidobacteriota bacterium
CTGTTCCTGAATGAATTCGAGGCCATTGAAAAGCTTGCCACGAGGGTGCCGTTGTCCGTGATCTTAGTCTCCGGTGTCTTGCCGAGATTGCCGATGATCGAAATATTTGCTGACATTTTCTTAATTCTCCTGTGTGATTTATTACCGAGCGTCACCTTGAGTGATTTGCCCGATTTCCTTCTCCGAAGGCATATCTTTTCTGCCGCTGATTATTTCTTTTGTTTATCGAGTGACAATGGGAAATGCAAGAATTTGAGAATCGCGGTAGCGTCTTATCGGGTCGACAGGCCTTGTTTGTGAAACGATGAGAGATCTCCGTGAGGTGTTATTCGTACTCGGCGAGAAAATCGACGGGTGAGAGTCTACAGGATAATGTACCACGAGCCTGATTCGTCGGATCATAACTCGCCCAATAAGCCGTCCAAAAACAGATCAAAGTCGCAAAGTTAGCAACATTCTCTATGCCCTGAATTAGCCATATCCGTCCTCCTTACACCCCAACCGCACAGCAACAGAAGTCAAGAAGAACACATCCGCTTGCCTTACATGCAAATTGCTAGATTATTTGGGTATTCCAAAAACGGGAAATTTAGCTCGGATTGAGTCGCTGTCAATAGGGTTAACTCGGGTTAAGCACTAAGATCTAGGAAATCCACCAGCAACTTTGTTCTGACCATCTGCACTTCCTAGGCTTGATGGGTAGATTACGAAAATTTCCCTGGTGGCCGCAATTTAGATGACACCACTCACACATATCGAGAAAGTCTGAATCGTCACCCCTTCCGCGAGTATGATGTCTTTGAATCTTATACCCATATTTTCCGCAACATTCACAGAGTTTACTCTTATGGTAGTCAATTCCTACAGGGACCCGAATCCCGCCGTGAACGCAAGAGTTCCGATTATGCCCAATCTTTCCACAGATTCCGCAAGCCATTGTTTTCTATGGTTCTCGATAAACTAAAGTCAGAGCGCCAAATTTTCCCAGTGAAATGGTCTCTTCAATCAGAATGTCGTTTTTGCCGCTCCCATGCGAGATGTTTGGAAACCATGTATTCACGGTTGTTCCTCGTCTTACCACACCGGTGGGCTTCTTGAGGCTCTGAAGAACTTCCTCCGTTCCACTACCTTCCGGAGCACTACTACCTTTTTCAATTGACCGTCTTAACCCCGACTGATAGAACTCATCGGAGAGGAATTTCCAGTGCAGTCCATCTTTATTCCATTTAAAGAGGGCACAGGATAGGATATCTTCTTTCACCAATCTTACTCCGCACGCAGTACGTGAGGTGCCAAAAGCCTCTGAAAGTCTTAACACCGCCTCCATTCCTATAGCTCCATTTGCCACCTTTTTAGCAAAAAGTGAGGCAGGCATCAATAGGTGCGATGCAAAATGATCTGCCTCAATTTCAATTATTTGATTCGATTGATAACCAGTAAAGGAAGCGTGTGGAGCCAAGGAACCAGAGACTAGACCATTACGATGTTCATCAATAAAATAGTGGCCCAACTCGTGGGAGGCTGTGAACCTAGTTCTAGGTTTACCTATTCCAACCAGTCGACTCTGATTTAGATAGACGTGGAAATCATCGTCTTCATATTCCAAAAGTCCATCAAACGCATCCCCATAGTCGCCGAAAGAGTAAGTTATTTCTTTCTCGTCTAATATCTTTAAAGGGTCAATACGACCGTTAACTGAATATTCGCCCCAAAGAAACTCCGCAAATTCTTCAATTTCACTATACCGGTCAGCCGCGATTTGATCGTAAAGATATCCCATTTCCGTTAGGGTTTTGATTTGCCTTTAGCGGCCAATTTATCCCTCCTCATTCTCTCCTCAACTTCGTTCGGTATCTCTCCACCAAGGCGAGCCGCCCGAGCAAACTGACGATTCTGGCACGTCTCATCCTCCAGTTCTAGGTTCCTAAATTTATGATTAAATGTTTTTCGTTGCCTCAGAACCTCCGCGGCGTCCTGCAAGCGAGTAGGCAAATCCTTGAAATCTATCTCAACGCCTTCGCCTTCCGCAGCCTCAACCTCTTCGATGGTCGATGGAATTCCTAGGCCTTCATCCTTTAGAGCTCTATAAAAGAGCTCTAAGAACTCTTTTTCCTCTCTATATAGCATACTTTCATTCCTTTCTTTGATTTTCTTTAGAGCGAATTACTGACCTTTCTTCGACGTATTCTCTAACCTTACGTTTAGCTCGTTCTCTAATCTTGCGAATGTTGTCTGTACTCGTGTTGTAAAGCTCTGCAAGCCAAGCAGAAACAGCTAAGGGCAATTTTTGATGGTCTCGGTCCGGTCTCTCGTATTCGGATGAAACCAACAACACAGTTCGCTCTCTTTCACTTAGGTCACGTAGAGCCTCCTGAAAAAGTAGTTTCTTAGCTGTCCATGCAGGACTTCTTTGTACCCACGGCCCATCATTTTGTTTTTGCTCGTCTTTTCGAATTTGATCCCAACCGTCCTCACCGAATTCGTTTTCTATATCCGGATGCTCAATTCTTAGGCCCTTATATGTCTCAAGCTCAGACTTCAACAAATTTGCCATTATCCTTCCGAGCCAAGCCCGGACATGCTTTCGTTGAACCGACTTGGTTGCCTCTGGAAACGGCTCGAAGGTATCAGCCTTATCGAAAACCTTATACAACGTGTTAATTGCTAAGTCTTCCAGACATCCCTCATCAAAAACGTTTAGATATTCTCTTCTGAAAATGCCGAATAAATAAGGAAAATGTCGCCGATAAAACTCTTGCCAGGCCAACTCCGCGCCAGCCAGATCGTCGGCGCGGAGTGTCATATATCCGATGAGATCATAATCATCCTCATCACAGAAGTCTGATATTCGTTGCAGCCTTGCTTCGGTTTGCATCCTTATATAAAAGCTCTCTGAATAGTAATACACGGAACCGTGACATCCCAAAGGAAATCGCTTGGGCGTCACGGTTGGACGTATCCCTTACTGAGCAATCAAGGCTCACCACAAAACGACTGGAACGAGGAATAAACCATGAATAAAACTGAAAATAGTAAACAAAGGCCAAACAAAATTGTCTTCTTCATCGACGCGGAAAAGTTCGAGACCGAGCAAAAGGAACTGTCTGTTCGGACGCTCCTGGTTGAATACGCGAAAGAAGATCCGACCAAGACAACCCTTGCTCTCAAAGATGGCAGGGAGCTTATCAAGTTCACCGATCTTGCACAACTCATAAAGATGAAGGACGGCATGAAATTCATCGTCTTGCACAACGATCCAACACCGGTGTCATGAATATGAACGTAAATTACGGAGCAGAACGACTAAAGAGTGATCTTGAGGCCTTGGGTTTCAAGGTCACTATCTCAAACGGCAGTGACGGCCAGCCATATGTGGTGATGTGTGGCTTCGAAATCCAGACCGGTCGTTTCGTTGGACGCAGCATCGATCTGGGTGTTATGGCTGTTGCGAACTATCCGCAAGGCGTCGCGTCCGCGATTCAAGTAAAAGCAAATCCTCAACTGTTTGAAAAGACCGACAGCCAGTCGGGAGTTAGGAACATACAGGATAGTCCGCTTGGAGATGAATGGCGGTACTGGAGCAAGAATTTTAGCTGGGACGGCGAGAAAACGACACGCCGACTGATCTCACAAATAAATAGGATATTTGACGATGCATAATGAATTTAGCGTTACGTTTACTCAATCAATACGGCAAATTTTGTCCAACCACTTGATTCGGGAAGATAGAGAGGAAGATCTATGTTTTGCGTTATGGAATCCGTCTGTGGGATTACAACGATTCACCGCAATGTTGAACGACGTGGTCCTACCGGAACCCGGCGATCGGCAGCGTCATGGAAACGTCAGTTTTAATCCGCAATACTTCGAACGTGTTTGCGGTTTAGCTCTTGAAAAGGGAGCCGGAATTGCCTTTATGCACAGTCATCCAGGTTCCGGCTGGCAGGACATGAGTGCCGATGATATTGCGGCGGAACAGAGGCTTGCCGGAGCTGTGCTCGGCCTAACCGATTTACCTCTGGTGGGGTTAACCGTAGGAAATGACGATGTTTGGAGTGCTCGATTTTGGCACTCTACTGGCGATAGAGAGTACAAACGCAGTTGGTGTCGCACTGTTCGTTCCATAGGCGAGGAGCTAAAGGTTGACTATGCAGATGCTATCGCACCAATGCCACTCTATGGGGAGATGTTCAAAAGGACAATTGCTGTTTGGGGTGCGCGGAATCATGCGAAGTTAGCACGTCTCCGAGTTGGCGTCGTTGGTTTAGGAAGCGTGGGAAGTTTTATCGCCGAAACTCTGGCTCGGTCAGGTTTCGAGAACATTGTCCTAATAGACTTCGATGAGATTCAACAGCATAATCTCGATCGCCTTGTGGTGGGAACATCTGACGATATTGGCAAATTGAAGGTGGAGGTCGCGAGAGAAAGGATTATTAAAGTTTGCACCGCCAACGAGGTTAACATCCGTGCAGTCCCAACAAGCATCGTGGAAGAAAGGGGTTATCTGGCCGCACTAGACTGCGATGTTTTGTTCTCATGTGTTGATCGCCCGCGAGCACGTCAGATACTAAATCATTTCGCCTATGCTCATCTTATTCCGGTTATCGACGGCGGAATCGCTGTGAGATTTAAGAACGATCACTTTTCTGGTGTTGACTGGCAATTGCAGACGGTAGGTCCCGGACGGCCCTGTTTGGAATGTCTAGGGTGCTTTTTGGTTGGCGATGTTTCGACAGAGATCGCGGGTAAGCTCGATGATCCCACTTACCTGAGTGGTTTAAGTGCGGATCACAGATTTAATCGGAACGAAAATATTTTCGCTTTCAGTGAAAATTTGGCCTCGTTGGAGTTTTTTCACCTGCTGGCATTAGTAACCGGCCTTGGAGGAATCTCAGATCTTGGGGTTCAGCGGTTTCGCTACATTCCCGGAATGATTGATTCCATGGACGTAGAGTCATGTAAGGTTGAATGCGATGCACAAAACCTTATCGCTTCCGGAGACCGACACTTTTCTCTAATGGGGCAGGATCTGACTGCTGACGCGGCACGGATTAGGCAAGATCTACATTAGTATTCCGAAACTGGATGATCTGCAGCTACATCGCGGCATTGAGGATGGCGACCTGGTCGAGGAAATGTTCGTGTTCGTCGGGGTTAGCGGGCCGAGGCATTGGGTTCGAGGAGGTGCGGGGACTGGTGTTTGATGATAATGATGATCTAGAGATTCAGCACGTTCTGGTCGGCTTTGGCGAGGCTCGGCGACATCATTTCTTCGTGGGCCATTGATGCTTGATAGCGGTCGTATTCGGGAGCGGGGTTTTTTCGACTTCGTCGATCAGCATGTCGAATTCTCGCGGCAGGTCTCCAGGATCTTCTTTTATTTGTCTGGCATCTAGTTAAGAAGAAGATCTAGGCTCCTATGATTTAAATATCGGGCGGAAGACTTCTTTCAACTCCGTACCTTTTAGACTGAGTCGATTTCCGAGTAGTAAGGTTGGATTGCCGATAACTTGCGCGACTTCTGTTTGAGGGAACGATACTGGCTTGAAAATATTGCTTTGGCACAAATACAAACCATTCCTGGAACAGTTATGCACCAGTTAATTAGCGATACGCTTTAACTGTTTTATTAAACCGGAACGACTAATGCCTAGTTGCTGAGCTGGACGTGTTTGATTGGTGTTATTGATCGAGAGGGCGCTCCTGAGAAGATATTGTTCTATGCGTTCAAGATATGACTCCATCCGGTCGCCGGGCATCACATCGGCGACAGAGTGTGAAGAGGTTTCGCGGCACACATCTTGCATCTGGCTATTCACCGAGCAAACACAGATCGAGAAATTCGAGACGTGCTTGATAATTTTTGTTTACATTTACGCGTCGTAAGTTGTATAACAGTCAATACTTAAGCAGAACAGGAGTTCAATGGTCGGTTGGAAAGAAGGTAACTTTCTAACCTCCAAAAAAGTGTCTCTATGAATAAGCCTCGTTACGGATAAGAACGCTGGATAACGCCAGTAGTTAAACTTGATCTCGTCCTAACGAGTCCGTTAAAACGAATAAAGTTGTGGATAACCCGATCCTTTCCAAGTTGCAAACCTCACCAGGCGATCCGCCGAACGGGTCAGATAGCGCGCTTGATCGGGAGGGCTTTTTTGCAGAATCGTTAAAGCTGATTCGCAAAGTAATCGCTGGTCGTAGATCTGTTGTGGCCGATGATGTGCCGGATATTTCGCAAGAGGCTGCGTTAAGGCTTTGGAGGTGGCGCTCGAAGTTTGAAGATAAAAGCTCCCAAATGGCAGAAGACGATTGGAAGTCTTTTGTCGCTCGTACTGCTCACAACGAAGTAAATCGCAACCTCTCAAATCGAAACAAAAAGATCGAGACCTCTCTCGATGAAACCGAGGTGAGCGATGGCGGGATCGATGCTTCGTCCGCAGAAACTTTTGTTTTGGTCAATACGATTTGGCAAGGTATTTGCAAGCTGAGTCTTTATCAACGTCAAGCGCTTCTTTTTAGTTCTGTAGATCTTGTGCTTTATCTTTTCCAGTTTGGAATCGAAGAGGATGACCTGTTAGCAGAGCTAGAACTGCCGAAGGAGTCTTGGGAAAGGATTTCAACACGAATGCCTCTAACCGATATTGAAATAGCT
>CALMPJ010000117.1 GCA_937871585.1 uncultured Acidobacteriota bacterium
CAAACTCTTGCTCGAGGTCCGCCGCCGCCTCAAATTCCTTGTCGAGGTCGGCCTCGATTATCTAACGCTCGACCGTCTCGCGGCGACGCTGTCGGGCGGCGAGGCTCAGCGGATCCAGCTTGCGACAAATCTCGGCTCGCTGCTCGTTGGCACGCTTTATGTTCTCGACGAACCGTCGATCGGCCTGCATCCCCGCGACAATTCGCGGCTCATCAAGATCCTCGAAGGTTTGCGTGATATCGGCAACACCGTTGTCGTCGTCGAGCATGACGAAGACACGATGCGTGCCGCCGACAACATCATCGATATCGGCGTGAATGCCGGCGAATTTGGCGGCGAGCTAGTGTTCGAAGGCAATTTTGACGCACTGCTCAAGAGCGACACCTCGCTGACGGCAAAATATCTTCGCGGAGACGCTGCTATCAAAGTTCCGCAGAATCGGCGCAAACAGACCAAGCGAAAGATCGAGATCATCGGTGCCCGCGAGCACAATCTTCGCGATGTTGCGGCGACGATCCCGCTCGATATGTTGGTTTGCGTGACGGGCGTTTCGGGCAGTGGCAAATCGACGCTTGTGCACGATATTTTGTACGCAGGCATCAAAAAGAAACGCGGCGAATGGAACAGCCACGTCGGTTTCTGCAAGGAAATTCAGGGCACCGAACACGTTGACGACGTCATTCTCGTCGATCAGTCACCGATCGGCCGCACGCCGCGATCGAATCCTGTCACATATATAAAGGCGTACGACGCGATCCGCGAGATCTTTGCCTCAACGAACGCAGCGAAAGCCAAAGGCCTCAACGCCTCGCATTTTTCGTTCAACGTTCCGGGCGGACGCTGCGAAGTTTGTCAGGGCAGCGGCACCGTTACGATCGAGATGCAGTTTCTCGCGGACGTGGAACTGACGTGCGAAGACTGTCGCGGGATGCGTTTCAAGCAAGAGATACTCGACGTGAAATACAAGGGCAAGAACATCCACGAAGCCCTGCAGCTCACCGTTCGCGAAGCCGTCCTCTATTTCAAAGACACGGCGAAGATCGTGTCGCGGCTCAAAGTTCTCGACTCCGTGGGCTTAGGATATCTGCGGCTTGGGCAATCTGCGACGACGTTGTCGGGCGGCGAAGCCCAACGCGTCAAACTCGCGTCGCACCTCACGCAGAAAACTTCGTCGGACACGCTGTTCATCTTTGACGAGCCGACGACCGGACTTCATTTCGACGACATCAGCAAACTGCTGCTCGCGTTCCGTGCCCTCATCGACGCCGGCGGCAGCCTCGTCGTGATCGAACACAACCTCGACGTCATCAAAACCGCCGACCACGTCATCGACCTCGGCCCCGAAGGCGGCATCGGCGGCGGCCACATCGTCGCCACCGGCACACCTGAAGACATCGCAAATGTTAATGCGTCGCACACAGGCAAGTACCTCAAACAATATTTAGAAAAATAATTGCGTTACGTTTTGTTCATTATCTGCACTCTAATGTGAAGGCCAATAATTTGGCTCTCAACATTCTAGAATGAGGGAGATTTAGATAAATGAACATTAAATTCGTACGAAAACTATTTCTGACCAGTTTCGCGCTGGTCCTGCTTTCGAGTTCGGCGTTTGCTGACTTTGTTTCCGGAGACTTTGACGGCGATGGCAAGGCGGACCTTTCCGTATTTCGGCCTTCGACCGGCACATTCTATATATTGAACAGTAGCGTAGGCACTTTATCGGTCGTTCCGTGGGGTGCCGCATGTGATCGTCCAATCGATGGCGACTTTGACGGAGATGGCAGAGCGGACATTGGCATTTGGAGGCCATCGACGGGCGATTGGTGGATCAAACCGAGCAGCGGTGTGCCGGCAACCCTCGTCAGGAACTGGGGAAACTATACCTCGCTCGGCGATATTCCCGTTCCAAGCGATTACGAAGGCGATGGTAAGACAGACATGGCTGTTTATCGTCCGGGTACCGGACAATGGTTCAGACTGACAAGCCAGTCAAATTGGATGACCTCTATGACCATTCAAAGCTTTGGTGCCCCCGGCGACATTCCATTCATCTCCACATACAGAGACTGCAACTGTCCATAATTCACCCGAACGAATAAAAATGGCCGCTTCCTCCTCAAGAAGCGGCCACTCCGCACTATTTCTAGTGCTCCTCACGAATAGGTTAGTTCCTGCGCTAACCTCAGCTTTCTGGTTGAGTCGAAGCTGACACGACTGGGGAGAATTGACCGACGGCGGCATTGCCCTCGATGTATCTTGCCCGGACCTGGACGGAGCGCGGCAGGCCTGTTGGGTTTTCGGGGATCGGGAGTTCGATCGGCGAAGTGAAATATCGGCCCGAATCTGACCAGTTCTCGGCTTTGTCGAGTTTGGTCTGGAGCATGACGCCGTCGGTGTTGCCGCGAACGAACGTCACCTGCACGCTCGAGCCTGGCATTGCGACCATCTTCAGCGTCGGCTGCATGTCCTCAGGCGGCGGCGTCGGGCGATTTGACGGAATGATGCCGAGCAAAGCGCCTATCTCTTCGGTGTATGTTGGTGCGAGTTTGATCTGTTTGATCAGCGTGTCCATGCGTTCGTAGATGCCGGTTGGCACCACTTCGGGCACGCCGTAGGTTGGCAAAGCCGGGAATTCGGGCGTCGGCTGACCGACATCACCGGTCAGGATCGTGATGCGATATTGGCGAACGGCTTGGCGATAAGCCTTGAGCTGCGTCTGAATAGCGGCGAGTTTCTCGACCACTGCGGCGTCGGAATTGACGGCTGCGACCGAATTGCGAAATCCGAGAGCGTCAGCGACGATGGCGAATTGAGTTGCGAAGTTTTCGAACCAACCGGCCTGCGCTTGCAGACTTGTCGGGCAGAAACGTGGATTGAGTTGCTTCATTGGGTCTCCTTTTGAAGTTAGGGTTAGGTTGGTTTGCGATTCCAACGTTCGCCCCTGTGGAGAACGCGTCAGCAAACGGAGTCGGAAGTACCCTGACAAGAAGACTCAGATAGATATTTTGATTATTTTGGAAGGAAACTTTGTGAGGCCGCGTTGGAGTTTTTTTTGCGTATCGGAAATTGAGGCCGAATGGCATTCTGTGAAGATGACGAGTATGAATTCGTCCGGCTCTAGGGTTTCTCAGCGGAACTCAGCGATCAGCAATTAACACTTTTCGCGGCTTCGTTTCCATCAAAGTAATCTCATCCATCTGAGACCCTTCGTCTGAGCCAATTAAAATCTAGCATTTTCGGAATCACGGACGCAATAAAAATCTTCATCGCCCAAATACCCGTATTTACTGGCTATTTCTCATTTTTGGCAAACACACGAAAAATAATTTTCACCCGAATTCCCCAAAACCGACAAAATTCACCAACCTTCGCGTCTCAAACTCACACCACCGCAAACCAAAAATATTCCACCGCAACACGTAAAGATTCAGACGCAAGTCGTTAAGATTCCAACGCAGCCCGCTGCGCTTCCGACGCAAGTCGATAAGATTCAGACGAATGTCGTTCTCCGAACATCGCATGTCGTTCTCCGAACACAGAATGTCGTTCCGCGAACATGGGATGTTGCTCCTAAAACATTGAATACTGAACGCCTAACATCGCAGACCACAAATATTCCACCGAAGCTCGTTCAAATTCCGTTCGGGCACGTTAACCTAGCACCGTAGGACGTTTGAGTTTGGTTGCTCTGCGTTCATCGCTAATCTAAGATTTAAAATACTGCAATCATTAGGCTAGAAAATCGGGCTCGGAATTGTTCGAATCTTTAATGAAATTGACTATGTCAGCTACTCGCTTCTTGAGATCGAGCACGCTAAGATCGACAGGATATTCTGCTACCTTGTGGGCAATCTTTACTTTATCTACAATCCTGGTGATCTTTCCCGTTTTGGTCTTGAAGTGATAGGCGTGGTCAAAACTACTTTCTGAAACTAACTTATGTGCCGATGGATAAAGCTTTTTGATTGCTTGTAATAACGTCTTTGGAGACACATAATTCTCGATCTCACGCCCTTTCGTAACCCACGAATAACCTGCCTCCTGACCAAACTCACCATTGATCCGAATTTTTGTGGCACTTAGCCTTTGTTTTGCATTCTCGCGGTCGCTGTCAATAAGTATGGAAATGCGTCGATTTAGACGCCGTAGCGAAATAAATTCGTCGATCTCTGGGTCGTTTGCCGTCAGATGACTCAGCAAACGTCCGCCATAGAACATGATCGAATAGTGAATGCCTTCGAGTAG
>CALMPJ010000118.1 GCA_937871585.1 uncultured Acidobacteriota bacterium
ATGCCGCCCGGTCGAAGTTGGAGTCAAACGGTGATTTCGCCGCGACAAAACAAAGGGTCGAGGAGACGTATCGTGAAAGAATCGCATAATCGCATGTCTGACCCCAATTCACAGGGATTTCTGTTTCAGCAACTCAAACAAATAGATACAACTATGGTTGTTATATTCGATAGGTTCACGTAGGGGTTTCGCTGGAGATTTGACGATAATTAAATGAAGACATCTCAGCCAGAAATAGTAATATTGCTTATCGCGGCATCATTTTTTCTCGCGATTAACAAATGGTTCGCGACCGCGTGCATAGAATGGCAATATTTAGTGACAGGTCGGCGAAGCAGCGTAATGGTTATGCGAGTCGTAACGATCATAACGATGTGTTTGACAATTGCACTGGCAGTTTACAGTTTGTTTGGTGAAGAGTAACGCGTGGGTCAAGCATGCAATATTGTGATTCTTTGACTGGTGGCGGCGGTGACTGGGGTTGGTGGTGATGCTCGTGTACAAATGAGGTCATCCATGAAGTTTCACCACGTTGTCAAGCGCACGTGTATTATGGCATCGAGGGGGATGCGTTTGGTGCGTTTGATTTGGCTGACAAAAGTAACAACCGGCGCCTCTCCCGATTTATCGGGATTAGATCATTTCAAACTCGCATCGCTAGCATGGCGAATGCGATCAGAAGAGTAATTCTGCAATTCTTTAGCCGATGACCACGTCGGTGCTTTTCGTTTTTATCATTAACATTAAAGCATTGTCGCCCGATGCCCGTTCGCAGAAAAATGCTCACGGGCCGGGCTCCGTGGGTTGAGAAGCAGTTGGCCGGCGAAGCATAGGTTCTGGCACAAAAAACGTGCCAGTTTTTCGGACGCCTCAACCGCGCCGCTCCGCAAGTCAGGCACAGCCGTGACCGCTCTGCGATCGCCAATGCACAAGCCCGCACGTAGTCTTCGGAGTAAGGGCGTTACACGAACTTGATAAGAACAGAGCTTCCTTTTTCGGAATTCAACTTTTCGGTGCTACGGCAGCCGCCGATTATTCGATCTTGAGTGTAACGCCGTTCTGGCACAAAGATCGTGCCAGTGTTTCGGAAGACCTCAACCGACTATCGTGCGGGCTTCTGCAACGCGGCAGGCGAGTTGCGCGTGGTACGGTGGTTTTTCGGTCAGAATGACCGAATTTTTCTAGTCAGATCTCCCGAAAATACTTCATATTGACGAAATAAATTGTTGACTTCGCGGAGTTTAACAATGTATATTTAAGTGTCAACGATGTTTATCATCGTTTGTCTTAGTACCTCTCAAACAAATTTGCCAGGATATTCTTCCCTGCAAAGGCTTTCAATGGCCTGAAGGTATTTGTGGCTCACCACGCATAATAATGTCAGCAAAACTCGGCGAAATATTAGTCCGCGAAAACCTGATCACCTCGGATCAACTCCGTGAAGCGCTCGAATACCAACGTACGAACGGCGGCCGGCTTGGGTCCAACCTTGTCAAGCTCGGCATAGTTTCCGATGACGTCGTTACGGCTGTGCTATCACGGCAGTACGGCGTGCCTTCGATCAATCTTGAGCTATTCCACATCGAGCAAGAGGTCATCAAGCTGATCTCGCACGAGGTCGCTCTGAAATACAGCGTCCTGCCTGTGTCTAAGGTCGGTGCGACGCTGACGCTCGCAATGGCAGACCCGACGAATGTGTTCGCGATGGACGATATCAAGTTCATGACGGGCTACAACGTCGAACCTGTTATCGCCGCAGAATCGTCTATTCAGCTCGCCATCGGCAAGTATTATATCGGTTCGAACGAGATCGACATCTTTGATGCCGCGTTCGCGGTCGAGGCAGAACAAGCCGCCTTGACCGGCAGCAACGGCAATGCATTTGTTCGTTCGACGAACGGCAACGGAAACGGCGGTGCCGCTGTTCCTGAGAGACTCAACGACGCCGATCTCGATGTTTCGCTCGATCGATTTGAATTCAACCAGCACGAAGGCGAAGATTTCGAGGTTGTCGAAGACAACGACGAGATCGATCTGGCCGCATTGGCAAAGGCATCTGAGGATGCTCCGGTCGTTCGTCTCGTGAATGTGCTGCTCGTCGATTCGCTTCGCCGCGGAGCTTCGGATATTCACGTTGAGCCGTACGAAAAAGATTTCCGCATCAGGTTCCGTATCGACGGCGTTCTGTACGACGTGATGCATCCGCCGCTCAAGATCCGCGATCCGCTAATATCGCGACTCAAGATCATGGCGAAACTCGACATCTCCGAGAAACGCCTGCCGCAGGACGGCCGCATCAAGATCAAGGTCAAGATCGACAACCGTTCGCGCGAACTCGATTTCCGTGTTTCGTCATTGCCGACGCTTTTCGGCGAAAAGGTCGTGCTTCGTCTGCTTGATAAAGACAAGCTGATGCTCGACATGACCAAGCTCGGTTTCGAAGAGGAAAGCCTCGAGAAATTCAAACGTGCGATCGCCAATCCGTACGGAATGGTGCTCGTTACGGGACCGACAGGTTCTGGTAAAACGAATACGCTGTATTCTGCGCTTCAGGCATTGAACACGCCTGAGACCAACATCATGACGGCCGAAGATCCGGTCGAATTCAACCTGACGGGCATCAATCAGGTGCAGATGAAAGAGCAGATCGGACTGAACTTTGCCGCTGCACTTCGCTCGTTCCTGCGTCAGGATCCGAACATCGTCCTCGTCGGCGAAATCCGAGACTTTGAAACGGCCGAGATCGCGATCAAGGCTGCGTTGACGGGCCACTTGGTTCTCTCGACACTACACACGAACGACGCACCATCGACAGTTTCGCGACTCGTCAATATGGGCATCGAGCCGTTCCTGGTCGCGACGTCGGTCAACATCATTCAGGCACAGCGACTCATTCGTCGTATATGTTCCGGCTGTAAAGAAGAGGTCAAGGTACCTGTCGAAGGCCTCGTCGAAGTCGGTTTTACGCCGGAAGAAGCTCCGGGCCTCGTGTTCTACAAGGGCAAAGGCTGCTCGATCTGCAACGGCACAGGTTATAAAGGCCGAGTCGGTCTGTACGAAGTTATGGAGATCACGGACGAGCTCCGCGAACTCATTATTATAGGCGCCAGCGCCATGGAACTTAGGAGAAAGGCTATTGAAACGGGAATGATCACTCTGCGCGAATCGGGCTTGTGTAAGATACGCCAGGGCATCACGACCATTGAAGAGGTTGTTAAGGAAACCGTTCTGTAAAGAACAGTTTGGAGGCACTATGTTATTTAGGGCGATCGCATTATCGTTGGCAATACTGATCGGCGGCGGAACACTGATTCCACTTGCAACCGACAGTGTCGAGGCCGGACCAAAGAACAAACGCAAAAAGCGTCAGGCCAAAAAGTATAAGAAATATTCGAAGAAATGGTGGCAGCAGTATCGTGCCCGCCAGCGTAAGAAAGCATTGCAACGTAAGCGTGCTCGCGCATTGAGACTGCGTCAACTGCGTCTCGAACGCGCCGCCGCGAACGGCCAGACACCGGCCGCTCAGCCTAAGGCAGTAAAACAGCCAAAGGTGAAAACGCCAACCACCAAGGTTGCTGCTGACAACTGGTCGCAGGCTCAGGCTACGCCGGGCGAACTGCGTTTCCGCGTAGACGATTCGGCGGGTTCGCAGGTCGGTACAGCGTCGATCTCGGTCGTCGGTCCGGCAGTTGGTGAAAGTTCGACGCAGACTCAGCGAAAGGCTGTCGGCGGCGTCGCAACGACATCGCTCCGCCGTGAGGTCATCAACAAGATGATCCAAGAGAACGGCTGGGTCGTGAACGATTACCAGAAAGAGATCGGCGGACGAACAGTATACGTCGTCGAAGCTCAATCGCAGGCGAAGAACGGCCAGCTTCAGTCGCGTATGTATTACTTCACCGAAGTTGACGGCCGCATTTACAGCGTCGCAACCAACTCGTCGGTCGATCAGCACGAACGCCTCGCCGCTGAATCGGAAAAGGTGCTCGATTCCCTGCCCAATCGAGTCCGTGCCGCCGAACGCGCTTCGGTAAACAACCGCTAATTTACCCAGGGCTCCCACTAACCAATTTATGAGCTACGATAATCAAACCTCCGTAGAATCTCAGATCACGCTGCCCGAGCTGCTCAAGAAAATGACAGACGCCGGCGGATCTGACCTTCATCTATCTACGAACTCGGCCCCGCAAGTCCGCGTCCACGGCCACCTGTCCCCGCTTACAGGTTTTGGTGCGATGTCTGCCGCCGACACCAAACGCCTGGCTTACAGCGTTCTGACCGACGCTCAAAAGCATCGTTTCGAAGAGAATCTCGAACTCGACTTTTCTTTCGGCCTCAAAGGAATGTCGCGTTTTCGTGCCAATCTTTTCAATCAGAAAGGAGCCGTCGGTGCCGTGTTTCGTGCCATTCCGTACGAGATCAAATCGTTCGAAGCACTTGGATTGCCGTCTGTCGTAACCGACCTTTGTAAGAAGCCGCGTGGCCTCGTTTTGGTCACAGGACCGACAGGTTCGGGTAAATCGACGACGCTTGCTTCGATGATCGACAAGATCAATATGGATCGTCACGACCATATTTTGACCATCGAAGATCCGATCGAATTTCTGCACAATCACAAGAATTGTGTCGTCAACCAACGCGAAGTTGCCGCCGACACACATTCGTTTGGTGACGCTCTGAGAACAGCTCTTCGTCAGGATCCTGACGTCGTGCTCGTCGGCGAAATGCGAGATCTCGAGACGATCGAGATGGCTCTCAGGATCGCAGAAACCGGCCACTTGACGTTTGCTACGCTGCATACAAACTCTGCGTATTCGACGATCAACCGTATCATCGACGTATTCCCGTCGGGCCAGCAGGCACAGATCCGAACACAGCTTTCGCTCGTGCTCGAAGGCATCATGTGCCAATCGTTGCTGCCAAAAGCATCAGGCGACGGACGTGCGATGGCCCTCGAAATTCTCATTCCGAACGCCGCTATCCGTAACTTGATCCGCGAAGACAAGATCCACCAGATCTATTCGATGATGCAGACCGGACAAGACAAATTCGGAATGCAGACGTTCAATCAGGCTCTTGCGACGCTGGTTCACAAGCGAGTGATCTCACTCGAAGTTGCGATGCAGCGAACGTCGAACGCCGACGAACTCAAAGAACTGATCGACCGCGGCAGCGGCCTCAACAACTCGTACGGCGGCGGCCCGACAGGACGCCCGGCAACTCGCCCGACACCGGCGGCTGGCGGCAGTCCGTATGCTCAGGGCCGACCGATCGGGCAACGTCCAGACGCAAGATAACCACCTTATTTCCCGCAGCTTAGGAGAAAGCAAATGGCAACATACGCATTTAAGGGTAGAAACCGCCTGAACGAACTCGTTACCGGCGAACGCGAAGCAGCGAGTCAAGACGAACTGCGTGCATTGCTCCGTCGAGAGCAGATCGTAATGACGCAGGCCTCGGAAAAGGGCCGCGAGATCTCGATCCCAAAACTCGGACGCCGCAAAAAGGTCGGTGCGAAAGAACTTGCTGTATTCACGCGTCAGTTCTCGGTCATGATCGACGCCGGTCTGCCGCTCGTTCAGTGTCTCGACATTTTGGCCGAGCAGCAGCAGAATCCTTTCTTCAAGGACGTGCTGCGTCAGGTAAGGCAGAGTGTCGAAGAAGGTTCGACCCTGTTTGCCGCTCTTGAAAAGCACCCTAAAGTTTTCGACAAGCTGTTCACACACATGGTCGAAGCCGGAGAAACGGGCGGTGTGCTCGACCTGATCTTGCAGCGTCTCGCGACGTTGATCGAAAAGGTCGTCAAACTCAAACGCTCGATCGTTTCGGCATCGATCTATCCGGCAGCCGTTATTCTCGTTGCAATCGGTGCGATCGCGATCATTATGATCGTCGTTATCCCGCAGTTCCAACAGATCTTCCTCGGACTCTTGGGCCCAGGCGAAGAGCTGCCGCTGCCGACGCGTATCGTTATGTCTATAAGCGGATTCTTGGCCGGTTGGGGCGGTCTAGGCCTGCTCGTAACACTGATCGCAAGTGCGGTCGGTATCAGCTATTACTACAAGACGCCGAAAGGCCGCTGGCAGATCGACTCCTTGCTATTGAAAACGCCGATCATCGGCAGCATCTTGCGTAAAGTTGCCGTTGCCAGATTCTCGCGCATTCTTTCGACACTGTTGTCGTCAGGTGTTCCCATTCTTCAGTCGCTCGACATCACGGCAAAGACAGCAGGTAACGTCATTATCGAAGACGCGATCCTCAAGGTTCGTGCCGGCGTCGAACGCGGTGAAAACTTTGTCGATCCGCTCAAGGCAACGGACGTGTTCCCGCATATGGTCAGCCAGATGGTCGGCGTCGGCGAACAGACCGGTGCTCTCGATGCCATGCTCGGCAAGATCGCCGATTTCTACGAAGAAGAGGTCGATACGGCCATCGCCGACTTGCTCGGTTTGATGGAACCTGTCCTGATCGGATTCCTCGGTATCACCATCGGTTCGATCGTTATCTCGATGTACCTGCCGCTGTTCACCCTCATCGGCAAACTGTCGGGAAGCGGAAAATAGAACCTATATACCTAACGTATGGGCGGCAAGAAAGCAGTTTCTTGCCGCCCAATTTTTGTATCATAGACGCGGAATCACAAGCTCGACCTCTGCGATATCTGCCAAAGCTGCCAGCTTTCCTACATCGATCGTACCGACTACGGAGTTGCCCTTCTCGGAAATTACAGTAAGGCCGGCGTTCTCGAGACGTTTGATCGCTCCCTGACTGCGTTTGGCGTAGACAACAGTGACACGGGCCTTTCCGTCATCGACGAACGTCGACTCGTTGAAGCTGACGGTTGCATCGTCAGCTGTTCGCTTTTCGATAAGACGGTAGAGCCAATGGTGCAGCTTGGTCAGTCGGCGTGCCTCGACAATGTCCGATTGTGAGAGTGGCAGAGTTCGCATTTTTCGCACGTAAACACTCGCTCCCTCAGCTGACTCGAAATCGTATAAAAGCTTGCCGCTGATACGCATTTTGATGCCCAGATTTAGGGTTGGATAGAACCTCGTCAGCATCGCGGCTTGCTCGGCCAACGGCCGAAGTGTCTCGTGCCCTGATACGGCCTTTGCCTTCTGTACGATGCCATTGATATCAGTTTCGATCTCGACGGCAACCAGACCGAGAGCCTTTGCGTTCGCTGCGTCCTGAGAATAAGTTGGTTCCGCAGCGGCGGCGATCCGGCCTTGAAGTTTTTCGTTGGTAAGACGCTCAGCGCGTGATCGACCGACCGACAATCCGCTCATCAGCTTTAGCCGCGAGATCGCAAGTTGAAGCCCTTCTTGACGAACAACGTCGGGATTACCTCCGATCGGAAACTCGGCGCTAAATTCGTCATCCAGGATCGTGAACTCACTTCCGGCCGGTCTATTATCGATTGTTATTGTGTTTTCCGAGCTAATGGCTCCGTCAAGTTGGAAACCGCCGGCCAAGGGGCCGGGCCTCGCTCCGGGGGATAGCTTTAACACGCTCGCAAAAGACGTTCCGAGCGGCAATTGCATCACCTGCTGTCGCGTGATACTCGTTGAAACGGATACGTCTGTCGAGTTTAGTGACGTGTCGGCGGTCACCGTTACCGTTGCAGTTATCGGGCCGGGCGTTGTTGACTGACCGTCGACTGACACTTGTGCAGGAATATTTGCCGGAATGTTGCCCGTCCCTGAACCATTGCCAAGCCCCGATCCATTGCCTGAGCCACGACCGGTTCCGGACAATGAACTGAGACTAAGAGCGCTCCGAGCGTTTATCGGCTGGTTCAAAGCCGCCTGTCCACCACCGCCGCCGCCATTGAACGTTACTGCCGGCGGGCTTTAGAGCGGCGGGTGGGGCTGAAGGTGTCTGAACGGCGG
>CALMPJ010000119.1 GCA_937871585.1 uncultured Acidobacteriota bacterium
AAAATTCGAATTGAGTTTCGTTCATTTAGATATTGGTGCCGGGGGCGAGCCTCGAACTCGCATGTCTTTCGACGCTATTTCCTAAGCCTAGGGCGTATCCCATTTCGCCCCCTCGGCATCTCGGAACCGCCTGCGTCAGCGGGCGGCTTTCAAGGTAAGTTACGAGGATATTATGCGGCAAAGTGCCTCGTCAAACGAACTATGCTAAATTTGCGTCGTCGATGCCAACCTATTTATGCAGATATTTCTTGTCGTATTCGTCCCAAGACATATTTATGTCGCCGGTGCCGAGACCTGAATGCGGATCGGAACCGAGCACCTTCGATTCGGCCTTTACGAACAGCCGATACGCTCCGTAACCGACGCCGCCGAACAATGCCAGCCAGAATCCGTACCACAGCAAAGTGCCGACCCAACCGAGCATCCAGAGAAGCAGCATTCCGACAAATATCAGGCCAATGCCGCCGAGTATAAGTTTCAGGATATTCATAATTGCGACCTCCGAACTGTATGATATAACGAATTTCACCGGCGGATGTTCGTACAAATATCGCCGTCTGTCGTATAATTCACGTTTTCGATGAAGAATTTAGTAACCATTCACGATGTTGCAGAAAGACTTGAGGCCGAATTGTTTGGCGATTCCGAAGCAGCGATATTGGACGTAACACACGATTCACGAGCCGCCCGCGAAGGCACCCTATTCGCGGCGATCAAAGGCTCAACCGTCGATGGACATCGCTTTATCGAAGATATAATGCGTCGCGGTGCTGCGGGCGTGATATCCGAATTCGAACCAACAGAAGGATTTGATGGCGTTTGGTTACGCGTAAAGGATGCACGCGTTGCTCTTGCTCAAGCCGCAAACATAATTCACGGCGAACCGTCGCACCGTTTATCACTGGTTGGCATAACCGGAACCAACGGAAAGACGACCACGACGTATCTGTGCTACGCACTCGCCGCAGCGGCGGGAGTTAAAGCCGCGATGCTCACCACTGTCGAATATCGCATCGGCGAGCGAAGCGAAGAAGCCGTCCGAACAACGCCCGAAGCTTCCGACACGAATCGTTTCCTCAACGACGCCCTTGACGAAGGCTGCACTGTCGCGGTTATGGAAGCATCATCGCAGGCTATCGACCTTCATCGATGCGACGCTCTTCGCTTCAAGATCGCGGCTTTTACTAACCTAACCCGCGACCACCTCGACCATCACGGCACGATGGAAGAGTATTTCGATCAGAAAAAGAAACTATTTGACGGACGGCTCGGCGAAGCTCCGCAGACGAGCATTGTAAATATCGACGACGAATGGGGCCGTACGCTCGTCGCCGATCTCAAACAACGTGGCCAGAATGTTGTTACGACTGGGATCGACAATTTAGCTGACGTTACCGCATCGAATATTAATGTTTCGCTGGTTCGCGGCACCTCGTTTGAACTTAGTACTCCTACTGGTTCACGCCAGATCACGTCACCGCTTGTCGGTAAACCTCATGTTTACAATATGTTGACGGCGACGTCGGTCGCTCTTTCGCTTGGATTCGACCTTGACGCGATCGCGAACGGCCTTTCAACCTGTGTTGGAGCTCCCGGACGTTTCGAACGTGTTCCGCACGACGGTGATTTTGCTGTTGTAGTTGATTACGCTCATACCGACGATGCTTTGCTCAACACACTACAAACCGCAAAAAGCCTGACTGATGGGAAGATAATCACAATATTTGGCTGCGGAGGCGACCGCGATAGAACCAAACGTGAACCAATGGGACGCGTCGCCGGTAGCCTAAGCGATATCGTCGTAATTACATCCGACAATCCGCGAAACGAAGATCCTCAGCGGATCATTGACGAGATCGAGGTTGGCGTGAAGGCAGAAAGCGCTGAGTATCTAGTAGTCCCTGATCGCCGCGAAGCTATTCAGAAAGCAGTTTCAATGGCGGCAAGTAACGATGTAGTCATAATCGCCGGCAAAGGCCACGAAAATTATCAGATCATCGGCACTGAAAAATTTCACTTCGACGACAGCGAGGTCGCTGCCGAAGCCCTTGCTCGACTTGCTGCGGAACGTTAGCCCAGAAAACTAACGATTCGTAGAACGAACAAGATTTACGAGCAAGTCGCGCTGCGGTGCTGACAAAGGTTCGAATCTGACGCCGAAGCCGATCTCATAGACATGATTGGCGATCTTGCCGCCAAACTGGACCTTCATTCCATCTGCAAGCGGAACGAATAGCCGTACGCCATCGCCGTCCAAAACATCGCCGGAACTCAAAATAAAACAACCGTCAAAACTGACATCGTTCATCACACCCGACTGACGAACGCCGCCGACTTCCCATTCGATATCGACCTCTACCGGAAAGCGTTTTGTCGCTCGGCGCTCATCGCCTGTACGTCTATCCCTCGGTTCCATCTTCAGCCTCCGCCAACTCTTCATCGCTCAACTGCGGACCACGATTCACAAGATAATAGACCGGCAAGCCAAGCAATATCAGGCCAATTCCGATAAACGACGATTGCGTCGCGGTCAGCATTGTATTGACTAGCAGCCAGCCGGTAACGAGCAAGAAAATAACCGGAACGACCGGATAACCCCACGCCTTGTAAGGCCGTTCTGCATCCGGATATTTCTTACGGAACACAAATATCGAAGAAGTGATCAAGCCGTAGAATATCCACGAGCCAAAGATCACGTAATCGGTAAGGGTGTCGAACGAACCTGAAAGGGCCAATATACTCGCCCAAATTCCCTGGAAAATAACCCCGTTGACCGGCACGGACTGGATCGAGAGTCTTGAGAAAGGCTCGATCATCATACCGTCTTTCGCCATCGCGTATGGAATTCGTGCAGCACTCAGGATCGAAGTGTGGAGCGTACCAAGCGACGAAAGCATCAGGCCGACAGTAAATATCGCAACGGCAACGCCGGTAGCCATACTGAGCACATCGCCGCCGAAGAACTTGCTCACAACCGTCATCGCGACCGACGAATCCTTCGAAACCGAAGCGATCGCCTTTGGATCCAGCACGTAGTAATAAGAAGCATTTGCGATCACATAAAGCACGATGACCAAAACAACGCTACCAATGATCGCGATCGGAATGTTGCGGTTCGGATCTTTAACTTCACCGGCGACGAACGAAAGATTGTCCCAACCATCGTAGCCCCACAGAGCCGCTAACATCGCGGCTCCAAAGCCTGCGATAAAGCTGTATTCGGCGGAACCGAATGTAACGGCAGCATCAACACCTTCACAAGTTCCGCCTGCCGCCATCAGCGAGAAACTACCGAATCCGCCACCGGTTACAAACAAGAACGCACCGAGAGCAACGAACAGAACTAACGCGATCTTTACGCCTGTCAGTATCGTAGCGATCTGCCCGCTCATCGATACCGACAAACAGTTGAGCGTAGTAAAAATCGCGATCACAACGATCGCAATCACTTGAAGTGTCGTTATCTCAAATTCCGAACCGAATAGCGGTGTCGTGAACAATACCTGCTTCAATCCGCCGCCGAGATAGTCGTTGAGTGCGATCGCGAAAACAACCGCAACCGACGCCTGCGAACCTGTTCTCGCAATGAACATCTGCATCCAGCCGAACAAGAAACTCGATAGTCTGCCGTAAGAATCGCGTAGAAAAACATACGGCCCAGCGGCGTTTGGCTTCATAGCCGTCAGCTCAGCGTACGTCAAAGCACCCGCGAGCGACAGCAAACCGGCCGCGATCCACGCCATCATCACCCAAGTCGGGCTGCCGACATTACATGTCATCACGCGAGCTTTCAGAAACACGCCCGTGCCGATCACGTTGCCGATAATGATCGAAATTGCCGCGACGAGGCCGAGACCTCGGACCAGATTGTATGTTCGGTTTGAATCAGAACTCATATTGTTTTAGCGGAGTGCTTCGACCATATTACGCGAAAACACGCCGCTTCGTAAATCAAAACGGCCGTCGGTACGCGATATTTGAGAACTCTCGGTGATATTATCGAATGAACATCGATCGTGACGGAATCCAGCACCTCAAGTCGACCGAAGAACGCCGAATATTCGGCGATTCTCGACAGCTGCGGATTGACTCGCGTCGGTTCTCATCTAACTATCGCCGCAAAATCTCCCGTATCGATACACCGGATCGCCTCGTCGCAAGCAAATGACATTCTCAGGTGTCTGGACGAATCACTAGCGGGCGATCGGCCGTGCATATTCACGCTCTCCTACGACGCTGGAATTGGCTTAAACGGTATTTTCTCGCAGAGTATCGACGAAAACGAACCGGGACTTTTTCTGGCGTCGTATTCGAATGTCGAGGTCGGCAACAAATCCCGTGTTCAGGCCAGCTCACGTGAACATGGTACATCCATGCGATCCGTTTCCTCAATTTTCAAACGCGATGAATACCTAAGTTCAATTGAAATTATCAAAGAGCAAATTCGCAGCGGTATTACCTACCAAACCAATCTTACGCAACAACTAAGCGTTCAACTTGACGCCGATTTTTCATCGCTCAGAGCTTTCGAGCGACTGCGTTCGAATCACCCAGCACCATTTCTCGCGTTCATTGATCGCGGCGATTCGACTGTCATTTCGGCATCGCCCGAGCTTTTCTTTCGTATCGAGGGCGACCGAATCGTGACTTCGCCGATCAAAGGCACACGACCTCGCGGCTCGAATAACGACGACGATGAACGCCTGCGAAATGAACTTGCAACTAGCAAGAAAGACCGTGCCGAGAACACGATGATCGTTGACCTGCTGCGTAACGACCTCGGCCGAGTATGCGAATTCGGCTCGGTCGTTGTTGACGAACTGTGTGCCATTGAGCAATATCCGTCCCTGTTTCACATGGTTTCGACCGTCCGCGGCAAGCTTCGCGATGACGCTTCGATCTCCGATATTTTCCGAGCACTTTTCCCTTGCGGCTCGATCACTGGTGCACCGAAGATCAGCACAATGCGTGTCATCGACGAACTCGAACCAACTCCTCGCGGCCTTTCGATGGGCTGTATCGGCCTTTATCTGCCGCCGGGCATTGTCTCCGACGAACGCATCATTGAAACCAGCGTCGCGATCCGTACAGCCGTTATCCGCGGTAATGTCGCGACATTCAACGTCGGCGGCGGCATCGTCATCGACAGCGATCCCGAACTTGAATACGCCGAAACGCTTACGAAGGCGACAGCCTTACTCGACGCCCTCGGTGCTGACATCAGAACGCTTAATTAGATCGCTGTGCTATCATTTCGAATTGCACGCCGCGATGGTGAATTACTACGACATTCTCAAGGTTTCGCCTGAAGCCACGGCCGCCGAGATCAAATCGGCCTACCGCAGGCTCGCCCGAAAACTGCATCCTGACGCAAATCAGGGTAACGAGGAAACAGCGTTGAAATTCGCCGCGATCGCCGAGGCTTACGAAGTTCTAGGCAATGCCCGCGAACGCGATCGATACAACCAACGCCTTGGCGAAATGACGCTGAGCGGCAGCGATACCGTTCTGACATCGTCAAATCGCCACGCCCAACGCTGGCGGCAAATGGTCTATGAAAAACGCTACAACGACATCATCGACCGATTGATGGAAGAAGAACGGCTTGAGAACCTTGCGTTTCAACGAGCAGTTTTCCCTTTCGTTTCTTTGCTGATCACATCCGTGCTCGCAACGGCTGCAAAACCTCAGATCTTTGTAAACACAGGCGTTATCGGCAAAATAATCATCGTCGCGTTGTTCATCGCCGGAATAATTCATATCATCGGCCGAGTAAAAGACGGATTTGTGCGATATACCGAAGAGGACATTCACGAATCGATCCTCGACGGTCAGGAACGCCCGTCGCGGCCAATGTCTCAGGTCGGAGCGGCCGGCGTAGTGATCGGCAGTATATTGGCATGTCTCGGCATCGGATCCCTCATCGGAATGCTCGTCGATTTCCCTGCACAGGTGCTGCCATCGATGTTCTCGACTAAGTTCGAGCCCGAGTTCTTTCTCTATCCGCCGATCGTCACGT
The DNA here is from genome assembly GCA_937871585.1 of uncultured Acidobacteriota bacterium. Classification (GTDB taxonomy): domain Bacteria; phylum Acidobacteriota; class Blastocatellia; order Pyrinomonadales; family Pyrinomonadaceae; genus OLB17. Next base: position 6,020 of record CALMPJ010000119.1, read on the forward strand.
TCTTTGTCGACGTGATGCACTCGATCGTCTCACGGTTTGAACGCTGACTGCGGTTGACAATCGTTAACGAAATCACTAAAATTTGGAGTTTGTCCAATTAGGGCACTTGTATAGAAATGGCTAATCATAAATCAGCATTAAAGCGTGTTCGTCAGAACGAAAAGCGTAACGAGATCAACCGCAGCAACCGCAGCAAGCTCCGCACCTCGATCAAGAAGGTTCGCGTAGCCGTTGCCGCTCACGACAAGAAAGCAGGCGAAGAGACCCTGCTCAACACGGTCTCACTCATCGACAAAGCAGTAAACAAGGGCATCATCCACAAAAACACAGCCGCCCGCCACAAATCACGCCTGACCAAGCACGTAAACGCGATCGCATAAGCGACATCGCCAGTTTTGTTTCTACGAGGTCGCCCATTTGGGCGGCCTTTTTTGTTACACTCTTTTGAAATGACAAAGCAGCGGCAATTCAAGTATTTCGACCTCATCATGGCGGCGTTCGTGGTGGTTTTGTTGTGTGCGAATTTGATCGGAGTGCCGAAGGCGACTTATGTGAATCTGCCGTATTACGGGGCGTTCACGTTTGGAACGGGCGTGTTGTTTTTTCCGATCAGCTATCTTTTCGGCGATATTCTGACCGAAGTTTACGGTTACAAACGTTCGCGGGGAGTCATTTGGGCAGGATTTGGCGGGCTGATATTTGCGTCGGTCATGGCATTTGGCGTGACAAGCCTGCCGCCGGCGCC
>CALMPJ010000120.1 GCA_937871585.1 uncultured Acidobacteriota bacterium
GGGAACATCGACTTTCTTAGGGTCGCCCGTCGGATTGGAGACGCGATCTTCGACGGCGACGAATGACGTGTACTTTGTCATTATTCCGAATTCGAGTCCAAGGATTGTGATCGAATCGATCAGCTCTTTTGACCTCGCGGGATTTTGCGTACTGATCTGGGCACTCGTAAGTTCGTCAACGCGTGTTCTCGCCCAAAGTGTTGCAAGCGAGTCGTTTGCGGGATTTGACTCGGGCAAACTCACGTTGATCAAGCGTTCGTACGGCTGCCCCGCGAGCGTGCCCTTGAGTTTGATCGCACCGTTCGTAGCCGCTTTGTATCGGCCATGAAGAATGACGGGTTTCGCCGAAAACAGGTCGGTCAGCTTTCCGGGATAGATGTCCGCAACAGGCATACCGCCCCAATCGACCGAGATGTCGGTCAACATCGGCGAACGAACACGCTCAAAGAATCGCTTTGCCGACGCCGAGCCCTCGGATTCAAGGCCGACATATTCGACCTCGCCTTTGCCCTCTTGCGACATACGGTCGAGCAACGAACGATTTACGGAACTGCCGACACCAAAACCATAGACACGAGCCTTAGGATGCCGCTTGATTTCGGCAATGATCTCGTCTTCGTTGCCAACGTGTCCGTCGGTCATAAAGCAGACGATGCGAATGTGCTCCTGCGAATCGGTCGGGTCGAGCGAAGCCTTGATCGCCTTCATCATCTCAGTGCCACCGCTGCCTTGTTGCGACATCAGGAACTGTTGGGCCACTTCAAGATTCGCTCGCGTCGCAGGCACCGGATGATCGAACAAAACAGCGGTGTCACCTGCGAACGTGATGAGATTGAACGTGTCTTCGGGATAAAGGCCGTCCATCGACAATTTCATCGCTTCTTTAGCTTTTTCGATCGGAAAACCGCTCATCGATCCGCTCGTGTCGAGCACAAAGACGATCTCTTTCGGCGTGCGATCCTCAGTCGCGGGAATGTCCGGCGGCTGCAAGATCAGTGTGAAGAATCCGCCTTTTTCGCTGCGGTGTGTGAGCAAAGCGTCTTCGAGCCGCTTGCCGGAGACATCGTATCGCAGGATGAAATCCTTGTTTGCGATTGTCGTCTCGTTTCGCAGCTTGATCGTCGCAGCGTTTGGCGAAAAGTTGATCTGGTCGATCGCGTGCGTTTCCGAGCGGATCGATTCTATCGGAACTCCGGCGTTCAAATTGACATCGATAGTGACATCGCTTCCATTGCGGGCAGGTGTCGTCGGCCGCGAGATCTTTGCCGCATCCTTTACGCCTGCCGGACTGTAACGCTCGCCGATCGTCATGGGAAACACGAATTCATACGTGCCGGCCTCATATCTCAGCGTTTCGACATAGCTGATCTCAACGATGATAGACTCGCCGGGCATTATGTTGGCGACTGACTGCGTGAAAATGTTCGGCCGCTCTTGGTCGAGCAAGCTTGCCGCCTTGCCCTGTTGTTTTGCCGTTTCGTATGTCTTTCGAGCATCATCTCGACGCATCACGACGCCGCGAATAACACGTTCACCAATGGTCATCGTCATCTGATCGACGCCGCTGTTGGCACCTAGCGGAAACATATAGACAGCCTCGATCGGCTCAGTGAATGTGTTCTGAAACTCCTGCTGGACGTTAACTCGCGAGACAAACCCGCTGATATCGACCTTGACGGCGGTCGATCTGAGCGGACACGCTCCAAGTTTGGCTCCTGAATTCCCTACTGCAAAAAGACTGCCTTCGCTCGGTTCCTGAGCAAACGCTCCGGCCGCAAGACACACTGATACTACGAGCACGACAAGGTACTTTTTCATACGGTAACTCCAATTTTCAGACAGTTTCTCGGGAAGAGAGCCGATGGCTAATGCCGATAAGATACAGCAACTCGTGAAAAGGTTTGTTCAGCCGGAAAATTATTTCGAGCTGGTTTTTCTACTTGTAACTCGCCGCGTGGACGTCGCTTCGGCGGGGCATATGCAGAAGGACGCCGACGGCGCCGAATATCGAGAAGACGAAGAAGTACTGATAATTGAACAATATTGCTAACAAAAGGCCGAATATCGAGATGGCTTCGCACAACGCAATTCCGATGATCATTGCGGTTTGAACAAGCGGAATGCTCTGTTCGGCGACCGAGCGTTCGAGCGTCTTTTTTCGCAAAACGAACGAGATCGCTAGATCCGTGATCGAGAGCATCGCGAAGATCCCGACGATCAACGCATTGTCTCCAAGTATCGGTTGTGAGAAGTCGAACTTGAACAACTCAGGCTTTGCAAACCAGATCACGACGACAAAAAGCACTTGAGAAAACAGTAATGCGGCCCAGATAATGAGCAGAGTTTTGTATGAATTTTCAGCGTTTTGGTTTTGCATATCTGTCTCCTAATCTGTCGATTCCAGTTCATCCTCAAGCCGCTGGCGTTCGTAGAGGTCGGCGTAGTCACCGTCGAGGGCGAGCAGTTCGTCATGCGTGCCGCGTTCGACGATACGGCCGTTTTCGAGCACGCAGATCAGGTCGGCATCTTTGATCGTCGACACCCGATGCGAAACGATCAGCGTCGTTCTGCCTTCGCGTACGCCTCGCAGATTGTTCAATATCTTCTCTTCGGTATAGGTATCGACCGCCGACAGCGAATCATCGAGGATCAGTATTTTCGGATCACGCATAACGGCTCGGGCGATCGCGGTTCGCTGCTTTTGTCCGCCCGAAAGCGTGATGCCGCGTTCGCCGACGAGCTGTTCGTAGCCGTCTGGGAATTCAGCGATGTCGTCCGCGAGGCCGGCAACCTTGGCGGCCGATTCTACCGAAGGTTCCGAGCCGCCCGCTGACGCAGGCGGTTCTGACATGCCGAACGAAATATTCGCCGAAAGTGTGTCGCTGAAGAGAAATGTTTCTTGAGGAACAAAACCGATCGCACCGCGTAATTGAGCGATCGGAAACTCTTTGATCGGTTTTCCGTCGATGAGAACCGAGCCTTCGGGAGCGTCGAGCAGTCTTGGCACGAGCGAGACAAGCGTCGATTTGCCGCTGCCGGTTTTGCCGACGAACGCGACGGTCTTGCCCTGTTCGATATCGAGGTCAATATTGCTGAGAACCGGCTTGCCGTTGTAACCGAAAGTCAGATCTCGAAACGCGATCTTGCCGTTGATCTCGGGCTGTTCTGTCACACCTTCGTCGTCCTTGATCGCGGGTTCAGCGTCGAGAACGGCTTTGAATCGTTTGAACGATGCGGTGCCTCGCTGCCAGAGATTCACGACATAGCCGAGGGCAATGAGGTACCAGATCATTCGCTGCAAATAGAGAATGAACGCCGTGAAAGCTCCTGCCGTAATCTCGCCGCGAACTGCCATCGGAATGCCGACGGCGACGATTATCACGAAGCCAAGACCAATAAAGAAGAAAAGTAGAGGACGCATCGCCGCCGCCCATTTTACGAGGCGAAGATTCTGCGCGGCGTATTCGCGGTTGAGAACCTGAAAACGTTCGATCTCAGGCTCTTCCTGAGCGTACGCTCTAACGACGCGAACGCCGGTAAGATTCTCCTGTGCCCGTGCAGTGATCTCGGAAAAGTACTCTTGGATCTTTTCGAAACGCTTGTGTATCTGAGCACCCAAGATCTTGACCGTGATGCTCACTAATGGCATCGGTATTAGCAAAACGAGTGTTAGCTTCACCGAAATGCTCAGCATTATCGGTATCGAGATCGCAAGCGCAAATATCGCTTGAAAGCTATACAAGATCATCGGCCCGACGATCTGCCGTACGGCACCGAGGTCGTTCGTCGCACGAGCCATCAGATCGCCAACGCGATTTTCGTGAAAGTAATCGAGTGACTGATCGACGACCGACGCGTAAAATTCTTCGCGCATATCGTATTCGATATGCCGCGAGGTGTTGATTATCAATCGCCGCTGAAAGAACAGAAAAATACCGCTAACCGCATTGATACCAAGAATTACAAGCGGATAATACACGACCTTTTGCCACGTGATCTCGCTGGCCAGATCGTCAACGGCGACGCCGACCATATACGGCACGAACATCCCGAACGCCATCGACACAGCAATGCACGCGACGCCGATCATGATCGAGCCTTTGTACGGTGCGCAATAGCGTGCGAATTCGTGTAGATGGTTCATAGGAAATTTAACGCAGAGAACGCAGGGAACGCAGAAAAATAAAGGAAGAGAATTCTGATTGCTTTCTACTTTCTTTCAATCTCTGCGATCTCAGCGTCCTCTGCGTTTAAACTTTCGTGTATGTAGAAATGCCAGTCGCGATCAGCTTGCCTTCTTCGTTGTGAACGTCGGCAGAGACCGTAAAGATACGCTTTCCTGCCCGTACTATCTTGCCGGTACAAATGAATGTGCCGCTCAAATGCGGTCGCAGATAGTGGACCGTCAGGTCGATGGTTGCGGTCGCGGCATCAAGCGGCAAATGCGTTCGAACCGCAAACGCCATCGCCGTGTCGATCAAGGTTGCGGTAACGCCGCCGTGCAATACGCCGCTCGGCTGCCGTAGATCGTCGCGCATTTCTATTGCGATCCTGGCAATTCCCGGTTCGAGATCGACGAGCCGCATTCCGATAAGCTTTGAGAACGGCAAATTATGTAGGGCATTCTCGGCGAATGCCCGTTGTTCTGCTGTGATCGTATTGTTAGGTTCGTTCGTCATTTAATTTTGTGCTTTGCGGCCAAAGCCGCCCGGAATTTTGAATAGATCGTCTGCGGCCTCGTTCGTAAACTCGCTTACTTCAATACGCATTACTTCGCGACGAGTCTCGCCCTCGATGGAGAACATCTCAATGCGTTTCAGAAACCCTGTCCTTTCGTCAACGTAAATGAAACGTTCGCTCGCAGTTTCACTATCGGTACTTGTCAGGTATTTGGTAATGCCGTCGGTGGTTTCGATCTTCTCGAATTTCGCACGTTTGAATTCATAAAGCATTGACCTGAACATCGAGTCGGTCGTTCCGAGTTGCGGAACTTGGGCAGCCGGTGCCGGCGATTCTACATATGTTCTCGACTTGTGATCTATGCGTATCGTCCGCCCATCGTGGATGACGGTTGTCTGATTCGGCAAACCGTGATCGATGTCTAGTCGCGTACGATCGCCGTTTCTCGCAGCAAAATAGACTCGCGAAACGCTGCCGGTCGTCTCCGTGATCTTACACGAATAGACCTGTGGTTCAACGACCGAGAATGGATACAACGGAGCCACTTGGTCGATAGGCGGCAGTGACGTATTTGCCGTCGGCGGACTAGAGCCGCACGAGGCGGCCAACATCACGGACAGGAACGCAGCGGTCAACAGAGGTCGTCGATTTGACAAAAACATTCGTCGTAGCGAAATTCTAACATACGGCTGAAACGATGAGCGAGACACCACTTTTGAAGAAATTACAGCGGCAGTTTGTCGCAGGCTCAATAGGCTTGTTGCCGATCGTGCCGATGCTCTTGGTTCAAGGCCAGATCACACGTTGGAAGGTCGGCTTACTGCCGGATGCTGAAGGGCCGATGCACGGTTCCGCCGGCGATGGCTCGGCTAAGGAATCGCTGCTCGTTCTCGGTGAGTCAACTGTCGCCGGTCTTGGTGCACGTGATCACGAACATGCTCTTGCTGGCCGATTCGCTCATTATCTATCGCAAAAACTCGACAAGCAGATCGATTGGCAAGTCGTTGGAAAGAATGGTGTTACGGCACGGAGAACGATCGACGAGCTGGTTCCGCTGGTTCCTAAAACCGCATTCGATCACGTGCTGTTAGGTCTTGGCGGAAACGATGTGATGAAGTTATCGAGCCCAAAGAAATGGCGGAGCGATATGCGTGAGCTGATCGGGATTGTGCGCAAATACAGTCCCGACTCGATCATCTATATGTCAAATTGCCCAATGATCGTGATGTCGCCGATAATGCCCGAGCCGATCAAGTCAATATTATGGCGGCTGTCGCAGATGCACGATGCAAATGCGAAGGAGTTTTCGCTCGAATTCGAGCGAATTCACTATTTTCCGCAGCCTGTAGATGTGCCACTCGAAGGCTTTTTCGCCGATGGACTGCATCCTTCGGAACAGGGCTATGACGACTGGTCGCGGGCAATGGTCGATCATTTCATTAAATACTAATGGTAGATGTCTCCCAACTGATCGAAACCCTCGACGGCCACTCCGAATGGCTGCTGATGCGAAAAGGCTCGCGCCCGTTTCCGCTTTTGCGAGCAGAGATCTCATTAGATGTTTCGGGCGAAAAAGTTCTGCTCGATCTGATCGATGATCAAGGTTTTCGCTCGTTTCGGGTCACTTCGTTTTCATTCTTCGAGGATGAGATAACGATCGATGCGAGCGGAAAATTCGGAACCTCCGCAGAGACTTTCACGCTAACTCCGCGAATTGCGGCACGCATGCTAACTGAGGAATTACGGCTTGCTCGTGAGCAAGTTGCAAACGACATTGCGTCGCTGATCGAACCATCATTTCCCGGCACACGCCTTGAACGCGTATCGCTCAATGTCGATGGCGGCAGGATCGCACAGATCCTGTACAAGTCCCTCGACGGCCCGGCGGCAGCGGTAGCTGATGTCACCGCAAAGCTCGATGCCGAGTCGTTTCTAGCCTCTGCAATCACTTGGCTCGAACAGCTATCGATCCGAAAGAAGAAGCCAATTCTGACGATCAACGTCATTGCCGAAAAGCGTCGAGCGACCGAGTTGCAGAAGCTTCATGCCTTGCTGAGCGACAATTGGCGGTCAAAGATTTTGATCGTACGGATCGACAGGGCCGGCGACATACCTCGATTGCAAATGCTTCCGCCACGTCGAATTAGCGAACTCTGGCGAGAGAAACCACGCAAGCTAGTTCGTCCGAATAGCGAGATACCGAGCAAGTTGGCTCGGCAGATAATGTCATCTTCATTTGGAAATATTGACACTGTTAACACGAAGAACGGCGAAACACTTCGGTTAAACGGCCTACAGTTCGCTCGTGTTCGAACTGTTATGAAAGCTGAGAGAGCGTGGTTTGGGCTGACACGTGAGATGATGCCGCTGACCGAAGATAGTCGGCCAAAACTGAATGAGTTGGTAAACGAACTTACGCTTTACCGTTCGCCCGAAAGCCCAAATTTGCGTCATCGATACTACAAAGCGTCCCCTGAAGCTTGGCTCGAATCGCTGTTAAGACGCGACGTTAAACTGCTCGACGCCAACTTATTTATTTCGCCCGTTTACCATCAGTTTCGGTCCGCGGGAAACAAGATCGATCTGCTTGCGCTTCGAAGCGACGGGCGATTGGTTTTGGTTGAGATCAAAACATCGCCGGATCGAACAATGCCGTTTCAGGCGGCAGGCTATTGGCGGCGGATCGAGTTGCAGCGTCGGCGGGGAATATTGGCAGAGGCCGATCTGTTCGAGGGCCGCGAGATCGCCGACAAACCTACGCTCGTTTACCTTGTCGCACCGGCGTGGCGTTACCATGCCGACCACGAACGATTTGCCGCAATGGTCTCGCCCGACATCGAGATGTGGAAATTTGAACTGCACGAAGATTGGCGTCGAGAGATAAGAGTCATCGGCCGTTCGAGTGCGCATGGATGACCGTCTATTTTCGATTGAGCCGGTAGCCAACACCACGGACAGTTTCTACGATCTTCGGATCGTTCGGTGAATCTTCGACAAATCGTCGCAGCCTGACGATAAAATTATCGATCGCTCGCGTATCGGTGTCGTGCTGAAGGCCCCAAACGTCTTCGAGTATGCTGCGTCGAGAGACCGGCTTTCCTTCATTTTGGATCAAGTATTCGAGCAGCTTTGTTTCCATCAACGTAAGTCGTATGGTCTCACTAGCGGTCTTAAGTTCAAGGTTATCGAGATCGATCGTCCTGCCATTGATGTCGAACTTGCGCGTCGTTGGCGTCGTCGCAACAGAACTCTTTGACCAGCTGTTTCGCCGTATCAATCCATTAACTCGAGCAAGCAGGATGCTTAGGTCGAATGGCTTTGGGAGATAATCGTCTGCTCCGGCCTCGAAACCGAGCAGGACATCTTCGGGCCGTCCCAACGCTGTGAGCATAAGGATCGGCGTGTAGTTGCCGTTATCTCTTAGTTCTCTGGCAACATCGAAACCCGACTTTCCGGGCAGCATCACGTCGAGTACGATGGCGTCGTATTTTGTAGATAGAAGTTTTTCGAGACCGGTTTCACCGCTCGGCGCAACGTCGGCATCGAAGCCTTCGGCGTCGAAATTGAATCGCAGCCCTTCGGCGAGCGAACGTTCATCCTCTACGATCAGAACTCTCATTTGCAAGGCAGCCTCATGATAAATGTACTTCCGCGGCCGACGCCTTTGCTTTCAGCCGATACCTCGCCGCCGTGTTTGCTGACGATCGACTGGACAATCCAAAGCCCAAGACCGGTTCCCTTTATCGGCTGTCCCGCTGCGTTCGAAACTCGATAGAATCGCTTGAAGATTCGCTTTTGTTCAGCATTTGCGATACCAATGCCGTTATCTTTGATGTAAATCTCCGCTGTTTTTCCACTTTTGCGGAGCTTGATCGAGATCTTTGGACCGTCGGGCGAATATTTCATCGCGTTATCGATCAGATTAGCGATCGCTGTTTGAAGTTCTTCGCGAACACCATTCACAACTAATGGTTCGGACGGAACCGTAAGCCGTATCGTACCGTCGTCGAGCTTGTAGCGGCTATTAGTTACATACACAGATTCTTCGACGACAGCGTTCAGATCGATGTCCATTTGGGACTCAAGCCTTTGTTTTTCGCGAACCTGACTCGCCTGCAAAACCTGCTCGACCGTACCTAAGAGCCTTGCATTGTCGGCCAGCATTACGTCGATAAACTCGTTACGCTTTTTCTCATCCACGTCATGCCTTTTCAGCGTTTCAAGATAGAGTTTGATCGATGCGATCGGCGTTTTGAGTTCATGCGTGACTGCATTGAGAAACGCGTCGTGCTGTTCATTTCGACGTATCTCGCGTACAAGAAAGATCGTGTTCAAGATTAGCCCTGTAATGATCAAAGCAAAAAAGATGACGCCAAAAACGAGAAGCGCAACTTCGCGGAGATTGAGCAGGATCCAGCCGATATTAAGAGCTACGGCAAGTGCCGATAGGCATATGCCGAGAATGAGAAAGAAAATGGCTGTCTTTCGCCGACGCATCTAAACTCAAAAGTAGAAAGTAAAAGGGCAAAAGTAAATACGAGATCTACTTTTGCCCGAATGTTGAAATGAGCGTTCTTGTTAGGCAGCCATCTTGATTGCTTCGGTATTGCTTTCGTCGTTAAGATCGTAAGCATAAATATCAGTCGCGAGACCAAGCTTTTCAAGTGTCTTGATCTGGATCCAATTGATGTCAAATTCTCGCCAAGTCAGTCCGTGACGTGCCGAGCGTGGAATAGCGTGATGGTTATTATGCCAGCCTTCGCCAAACGTAACAGCCGCGACCAATGCGTTGTTTCGCGAATCGTCACGAACATCAAACCGGCGGCTGCCCCAAAGATGAGTTGCCGAATTTACGAGCCATGTAAAATGCCAAAGAACCACGGTTCGGAGGAATACTGCCCCAAGCAGCATCGGCAGCCCACCTATCAGAAATGCCGCTAAACCAACGATTACTGTCGGCACATAATAGTACTTTTCCAGTGCAACTAAGTATCGGTCTTTGAGAAGGTCAGGTGAGTATTTCTCAACGACGGCCTGCGGCTGTATCTGTGCTGTTCCTTTAAAGATCCAGCCAATGTGTGACCAGAATACTCCGTTTCGCGGACTGTGCGGATCGCGGTCGGTGTCAGTAAATGCATGATGCAACCGGTGTGTCGTTACCCAAGCTATCGGCCCGGATTGCAGAGCCAATGCACCAAATGTCGCCAATGTTCGCATCAGCCATCGCGGCGTTTTGAAACCTTTGTGCGTCAGCAGTCGATGATAGCCGAGGCCGATGCCCAAACTTCCGCTTATCCACCAAGTGAGCATGAATGCAGCAACACTCGGCCAATTTATTAGATATATCGCATAGCCGGCGAGTAAATGGAATATTGCAACGAACACGATCGTGTCCCAATGAATCTTTCGTGACGAAGGCGTTTCGAACTTAATTACTTTTGTAGTCATTCACCTATTCCCTGATCTAGAGATTCGCGATATATATCGCCGTATTTCTAAGCTAACAGGTATTTGGCAGCTTGATTGTAAGAGTTTTGTAAGACTTAAATGTGTCCTAAGTCGCGGGTATGCGGCTTTGGTCTTTCGCCGAGTGAAGTTATATACTCGCGATTGTCACGACACTCGCTTAGGAGATCGATAATAATGTCAGAAATGACCGTAGAACAGAGAGTTATCAAAGTATTTGCCGACTTTAAGAAGGTTTCGGTAGATGAGATCAAATCGGATACTACATTTGAGGAACTGGGTTTTGATTCACTTGATGGACTCAATCTTGTTTTTGAACTGGAAGAAGAATTTGACATCCTGATTCCGGACGATAAGGTCCGTACAATGAAAAGCGTTTCTGAAGCCGTGGCCGGAATTGAGGCACTGCTCGAAGCAAAAGCCCAGGGTATCGACGTAAACGCCGAAGCGATCGAGGCGTTTCGAAATCAGCAAGCGAACATCAAGGCGGAAAAGGAAGCAGCCGCAGCTGAGGCCGCAAAGGACCAGGACCAATAATTCACAATGCGAAGGGTAGCAATTACAGGGCTCGGCGTGGTTTCGCCGATCGGTAACAATGTTGCCGACTTTTGGAGTTCGATCGCCGAATGCCGTTCGGGCATCGGACCTATTACCAAGGTAACAGGCCCGGATCTTCGATTTGGAAATTGCGGCGAGGTCCGCAACTTCGTGGCTGAGGATTTATTCGATGACAAGCTGATGATGTGGCTCGATCCGTTTTCGCAATACGGCGTTGACGCAGCGAATCAAGCATTGGCGGATTCGGCTATCGAGTTTGATGACGAGCTTCGTTATCGAACCGGCGTTGTCACAGGCTCGTGTCTTGGCGGCAAAACATCCGAAGAACAGAGCTATTTTAAGCTTTTCGCCGAGAACAACCGCCGCCAGCCGCCGACGCTTATCCCAAAGGCGATGGGCAACGCAGTAGCAAGCCAAGTGTCGATGTTGAACGGATTTACCGGACCAAGCTTTACTACTTCGACAGCCTGTTCGTCCTCAAACCATGCGATCGGCCAAGCATTCTGGATGGTACGGCAGGGCATACTTGATGTCGCTTTAGCCGGCGGAAGCGAAGCACCGCTGACGTACGGCAACCTGCTTGTCTGGGGCGGAATGCGAGTAGTTTCGACGGACACATGCCGTCCATTCTCAAAAGACCGCAGCGGAATGATCCTCGGCGAAGGCGGAGCAATGCTCGTTCTCGAGGAACTCGAACATGCAAAGGCTCGTGGCGCGAAGATCTATGCCGAAATGGTCGGGTTTGGTATGTCCGCCGACGCTCATCATTTGACGATGCCGCTTTCTGCCGGAGCGTCGCGTGCGATGGCATCTGCGGTTGCTGATGGCGGCCTGGCTCTAGAACAGGTCGGCTATATTAACGCCCACGGAACGGCAACGCCGGCAAATGATTCGAACGAAACACGTGCGATCCGTGAAACATTTGGAAAGCATGCGGACTCCCTTGCCGTCAGTTCGACAAAATCGCTGACCGGCCATTCTCTCGGCGGAGCCGGTGCGATCGAGGCTGCGACGACCATTCTTGGTCTTCATAACCAAGTGCTGCCACCAACCGCGAATTACCGCGAACACGACCCTGAATGCGACCTTGACGTGGTGCCAAACGCCTCTCGTCCCGCTGAGATAGACGTCGCGTTATCAAACTCCTTCGCATTTGGCGGGCTAAATGCGGTTGTCGCATTTCGGACCTGGACAGGTTCCTGATCATCGTTGATGGCAAAGAAATCTTCGGCTCTTTCATGGATCGAATACCTCGCATTTCGCACATTCTTAGGTGTGATAGGTATACTGCCGCGAAAGTTGTTGCTCGCAACCGGAATTACTCTCGGCAGCCTCATATTTCGGCTTTTGAAGTCTCAGCGAAAGCGAGGAATGCGAAACCTCGAAATTGCCTTCCCCGAGATGGACAATTCGAGACGCGAGGAGATCCTGCTCAACTCTTTTCGCAGCTTCGGAAGAGTCCTCGGCGAATACGCCAAAATGCCCAATGCTGACGCTGACTACCTTCGCTCATTAGTCGAGTTTGATTTTCATAAAGAAGAAAGCGTCCGTTCAAAGGAACGGGCAATTGTCGATGTAGAAAGGGCAAAAGGTCGCGGAGTTATTTTGATAGGCCCGCATCTTGGAAATCCTGAGATCGGCATCCTGGCATACTCATCATTTGAGGATTCGATCTCATTCATTGCCAGGCGAATGGACAATCCGCTCATTGATTCTTATCTGACCTCGATGCGCGAGCGGTTCGGCAATATATCGATCGGTAAAGCCGATTCTGTATCGGCGGTGCTTGGTATTCTCGCTGAGGGAGGCGTAGTCGGCGTTCTTCCCGACGTCAATTCCCAACTCAGTCAGGGCGTATTCGTTCCATTCTTCGGCGTGCCAGCCTGTACGCCTGCCGGCGTCGCGATGCTTGCCCTCAGAACAAATGCAATGATAATTCCAATGTGCTGCGTTTGGGATGAGGGCCTCGGAAAATATCGAGTAACATACGGCAGAATGGTCGAACCTGTTCGTTCTGGCGATCGTGATCATAATATTACTGAAACAACGGCGAGATTTACGGCGGAGCTAGAGGAATTCGTGAGGGCAATGCCTGACCAATATTTTTGGCTGCATCGCCGCTGGAAAACGCGCCCGCCTGGGGAACCGAGTTTATACTGATGAAGAATCGAAACTTTCTAATTCTCTGTCTACTTTTTGCTCTTTCGACGGCCACCTTTGCCCAGCAACGCCTGCTTGTGATCGGCGGCGGAGCTCGGCCGGCCGACGCGATGAAGAAATTTGTCGAATGGAGCGGCGGGGCCAAATCGCAAATTCTCGTGATAACGTGGGCCAGCGGTGTGCCGGTTGAGAGTTTTGCGTCTCTTCAAAAGCAGTTCACGGAATCAGGTTCCGGAACAGTTGTTCATGCGGCGATCAGACCGCTTGATGATGAGAAACGAGTTCAGTTTGTCGAACAACTCAAAACCGCAACCGGCGTATTCTTCTCAGGCGGCGACCAGAATCGGATCATGGACGTGCTAGCTGACGAACAGCTGCTCAAGCTCATTCGCGACAAGTACGCGGGCAGCACACCATTCGGCGGCACAAGCGCCGGAGCTGCAGTGATGTCCGACCCAATGATGACGGGCGACGCTGACCTGAAAATTCTCGATGGCAAAAAAGTCGGCGTCCGAAAAGGTCTCGGCCTCATCCCGAATGTAATGTTCGACCAGCATTTCCTGGTCCGCCAACGCCACAATCGCCTGTTCGGCTTCATCATCGAAAATCCCAAATACCTAGGCGTCGGCATCGACGAAGACACTGCCGTCCTCATCGAAGACAACCGCAAACTAACGGTCGCCGGTGCCACGCAGGTGATGTTTGTTGATAGTTCGAATCCGAAAAAGGGAATGACCGTTTTCTTTCTCAAGCCAACGGAAAAATTCGACCTCAAAAGAAGACGACCGACTATGTAGCTTTCCTCGCCTGCGATTGTACGGCTGTGATCGCGACTGCATCGACGATGTCATCAGCTTTGCAGCCTCTTGAGAGGTCATTGCATGGTCTATCTAATCCTTGGAGGATGGGGCCGATGGCGGTGCCGCCGGTTAGGCGTTCGGTTAGTTTGTAGGCGATGTTTCCGGCGTTTAGGTCGGGAAAGATCAAAACGTTGGCTCGGCCGGCGACATTCGAGGCAGGAGCTTTTGACGACGCAACAGATGGAACAAGAGCGGCGTCGGCTTGGAGTTCGCCGTCTATCTGAATCTCAGGCATTCGGGCACGGACGGTCTTTGTTGCTTCTACGACTTTGTCGATCAGTTGGTGTTTCGCACTTCCCTTTGTTGAAAACGACAGCATCGCGACTCGCGGATCGGCCTCGTGTAGTGCGCGGCACGAATCTGCTGATGCGATGGCGATCTCGGCCAGTTCGCTGATGTCAGGATCGATCACGACGCCGCAATCGGCGTAGATCATTGCCCCTTTTTCGCCAAATTTCTTGTCCGGCACGACCATTAGGAAAAAACTTGAAACGGTCCTAAAGCCCGCCCGCACGCCGATACACCGCAGTGCCGCCGCGACCGTGTGGGCGGTCGTGTTGGTCGCCCCGGCCACCGAACCGTCAGCTTTGCCCTCGCGGACGATCAGGTTGCCGTAATAAAGCGGATCTTTGACCGCCTG
>CALMPJ010000121.1 GCA_937871585.1 uncultured Acidobacteriota bacterium
ACTGGAAACAGCTTGCCGACGCCGATCATTGTGAAGACCGGTTCGCTCGGATACTTCCAGGTCGAAGGCCTACAGACCGGTGAGACGTATGTCGTGACGGTTGTTTCCAAGCGGTTCACGTTCTCGCAGCCGAGCCGCGTGATTAACCTGACCGACAATATCGGTGATGCCGATTTCGTAGCAAATCCGCTCGAATAGGCAATTCGCCTCGCGGCCCTCGGGCCGAGAGCATGTTTCAAAAAGAAAGAGCCCTCGTCTTCACATAGGCGAGGGCTTTTGATTTTGGCGAAGTAGTTGCGGTCGATTATTATTTATCAGATGAAGAAAATCTTGTACCTAACGCTTGCGATCTTGTATCTGTCGGCGGTTTCGTTTGGACAGTTAGCTTATAACGAAGAACAGTTTCGCCTGTTCGACGGTAAGGGCAACGCCGTTACGATGGAGCAGCTTGTAAAGGCAATGGGCGATGTCGATGCAGTGTTCCTTGGTGAGCTGCACGACGATGCCGTCGGCCACGCCGTTCAGGCCGAGGTGTTCCGGCGTGTCGTCGCACAGTATTGTCAGGCGCGGCAATGTGCTTTGTCTTTGGAGATGTTTGAGCGAGACGTGCAGACGGTTTTGGACGAATATCTAGCGGGACAGATCAGCGAGAATCATTTCATGCTGTCGTCGCGTCCGTGGGGGAACTACAAGACCGATTACCGGCCGCTGGTCGAACTTGCCAAGGAGAAGAAGCTGCCCGTTCTCGCCGCGAACGCACCTCGCAGGTACGTCAACATGGTCTCGCGAAATGGCCGCGATGCACTGAACGGCTTATCGAAAACTGCAAAAAGCTGGTTGCCGCCGCTGCCGTTCGCCGATCCTTCGCCTGCATATTCAGCCAAATTCAAGGCTCTCATGGGCCCAAGTGCCGAAGCACAGATGGGACTTGATAAGATCCTGATGTCGCAATCGCTGTGGGATGCTTCGATGGCATACCGCGTGTCTGAGTTTCTCAAAGCGAACAAGAAAGGCCTCGTCGTACACCTAAACGGCGGCTTCCACACCGAAAGCAGTCTAGGAACCGTCGAACACCTTCTCAAATATCGTCCAAAGGCCAAAGTCCTCGTCGTCACAATGCGTTATGAGGACGATTTCAAGAAATTCGACGCAGCAAAGCACAAAGATATTGGGGACTATGTTTTGCTAACTGACGCCAAAGTGCCGCGTAGCAAACGCTAGAACGGTTCGTGCCAACGACGTTTGGAGAAACTGCCTTCGGTCCAGAGAGACTTGGTAAGTGTGATCGCGGGCTTTTCGTTATTTGGACTAACGACCGTTATGACATCGAACCGCACTTTGGCTGATTCGAGATTGAACAGGCGGCGATAGACCTTTGAGGTTCGAGTGATCTGGCGTTGCTTGCGAAGGTCAACTGCGGTGATCGCGGGAGCAAAGTCTTCACTTGTTCGCGTCTTGACCTCGACAAAGCAAAGTGTGTCGCCGTCGATCGCAATAATGTCGATCTCGCCTGTGACCGAAACGCCTTTGCTGTTGCGGCCGACAGGAGCCTTGAAATTTGTAACGACGATGTCGAATCCTTTGCGAATGAGATGATCGACCGCGAGCTTCTCTCCAAGATCGCCTAATGAAAGTTTAGTTGATCTGTTCGCTGGGCGTTCGTCGTCAATAATAGAAAGCACATCGGACATCGTAAGAGTTTGTACTATGAAGGTAAATTGTATCAAAATCGCCATTTTTCTCGCTGTTTTATCGACATTTGGTTTAGGCCAAACAGCGACGCCATCGCCAACACCATTCGTCGCGCCGCCGCTGCCTGAGATAGTCAGCACAGATCGACCCGCCACGTATTCGTTCGATCCGAACAAACTTGCTAGTCCATTCCATACGGAAAGTGCTCGGCGGCCTTCGCGTGTGATCCCTCAGCCTGCGAATGCGAAACTGACGGTGCCAAAGGGTTTCAAGGTAAATGTGTTTGCTGAGGGAGAATTTCGGTATCCGCTATGGATGGCGCTTGCTCCGAATGGTGATGTCTTTGTAGCAGATTCGCGGGCGAATTCTGTGATCGTATTACGGGACACGAACAAAGATGGCAAGGCAGATCAGCGTTGGACGTGGTCAGCGAAATTATCGCAGCCGTTCGGCATGGCGTTTCACAAGGACTGGTTCTACGTCGCGAATACCGATTCGGTCGTCCGATTTACATACAAGAATGGCCAAACCGAGGCCGTCGGTGAGCCTGAACGCATCGTCGAATTAACCGCAGGCGGCTACAATCAGCATTGGACGCGGAACATCATCTTTTCGCCGGACGGCAAGCGAATGCTCGTTTCGATCGGTTCGGCTACGAATGTCGATGTCGAGGCCGACCCTCGAAGAGCTGCCATCTCGGTTTATGATCCTGACGGAAAGAACCATCGAATTTACGCGGGCGGTCTTCGCAATCCGATCGGTTTGGCGTGGAACCCAAAGACGGGCGAGCTTTGGACAGCCGTGAACGAACGCGACGGTCTTGGTGATGATCTCGTGCCCGATTACGCAACCTCGGTCAAAGAAGGCGGCTGGTACGGCTGGCCGTATTCGTACATCGGCAAAAATCGGGATCCTCGTCGCAAAGAAGAAACCGACTTGATCGATAAGACTATAGTGCCTGATGTCATTTTCCAATCGCACGTCGCGGCGTTGGGTATTCAGTTCTACACCGGCAAGATGTTTCCGAAAGAATATCGCGGCGACGCGTTCGTTGCATTTCACGGCTCTTGGAACCGTGCAAAGCTGTCAGGCTACACAGTCGTGCGAATTCCATTCAATTCCAAAGGAATGCTAGAAGGGAATCGATACGAGAATTTCGTCTCTGGTTGGCTCCCTGATGAAAATTCAAGCGAGGTTTGGGGCCGCCCGGTTGGCTTGTTGGTCAACTCCGACGGATCTCTATTGATCGCCGACGACGGCGGCAGGAAGATATGGCGGGTTAGTTACGGAAAATAAGAACCGGAGATCAAAACGCCGGTTCTTCGTAAATGCCGTAAACGTCGCGCAGAGCGACGCATATCTCTTCCACGGTCGCATATGCAGCGACTGATTCGATTATTGCGGGCATCGTGTTTTCGTTGGTGTTCGCGGCGAGCTTGAGTTTGTCGAGTGCGATCGCAACGGCACCATTGTCGCGGGTTTGTTTGACGTGAGCCAAGCGTTCGAGTTGGTGGTCGCGCACGGTTTCGTCGATCTGGAGAATGTCGGTCTTGTGCGTTTCGTTCTCCATCGCGTATTTGTTGACGCCGACGATGACCTGTTCGTTTCGCTCGACCGCTTTTTGGTATTGGTAGGCAGACTCTTGGATCTCACGCTGAGGAAATCCGGCTTCGACGGCCTCCACCATGCCGCCGAAACCGTCGATCTTGTCGAAATAGTCGAGACAGCCGCTGATCATCTTTTCGGTCAGCGATTCGACGTAGTAGCTACCGCCGAGCGGATCAACGGTGTTCACGACGCCGGTTTCCTCGGCAATGATCTGCTGAGTGCGAAGAGCGATCAACGCAGCTTCGTCGGTTGGCAATGCAAGTGCTTCGTCGTAGCTATCAGTGTGCAGCGACTGCGTGCCGCCGAGAACGCCCGCGAGAGCCTGTATCGCGACGCGAGCAATGTTATTTAGCGGCTGTTGAACAGTCAGTGAAACGCCGGCTGTTTGCGTATGAAAACGCAGCTGCATTGTACGTGGATTCTTTGCTCCGAAACGCTCCTTCATCGTCTTTGCCCAGACGACTCGAGCGGCTCGATACTTGGCGATCTCCTCGAAAAAATCGTTGTGAGCGTTGAAGAAGAACGACAATCGAGGCACAAACTCATCCACGTCCATACCGCGATCGACGCCATACTGGACGTACTCTACGCCATCACGTAAGGTAAATGCGAGTTCCTGCAACGCCGTGGCGCCGGCTTCGCGAATGTGATAGCCGCTGATCGAGATAGGATTGAATTTAGGTACGTGCTGCGTACAATATTCGAACGTATCGATGACGAGCTTCATCGCAGGTTTGATCGGATAGATCCACTCTTTTTGAGCGATATACTCTTTCAGAATGTCGTTCTGAAGTGTTCCTGAGATCTTTGAAAAATCAGCTTTCTGCTTTTCGGCAACCACGAGGTACATCGCCAAGAAGATCGGTGCAGGAGCGTTGATCGTCTGCGAAACAGTAACGCCGTCAAGCGGAATTCCGTCGAAAAGGACCTCAAAATCCGCGAGCGACGAAACCGCGACACCGCATTTGCCAACCTCGCCTTCACTCAAGGGTGAATCAGCGTCTAGGCCCATAAGTGCAGGCAGATCGTACGCGACGGACAAGCCGGTTTGGCCATGTTCCATCAGGTACTTGAAACGAGCGTTCGTGTTCTCAGGCGAAGAAAAACCCGCGAACTGCCGCATCGTCCATAGCTTTCCGCGATAGCCGGTCGGATGAATGCCGCGTTTGTACGGATATTCGCCAGGGAAGCCCACATCAAGACCGTCAGCATCGGATTCCGTGTAGAGCCGATCGACCGGCTCGAGCGAGACGCCTTCAAACGACGTTTTTCTTTCGGGAGACCGCGCGAGTATCGGAGCCAGAGTTTCCTCTTCCCAACGCTCTACTTCAGGGTTTGTTGTTTCGACAGTGGCGAGTGAACTTTGTGTTTCCATTATCTAATGAGCCTATCAGTAAAAGTTATCACTATTTTATGCTTGTGCCGACGCGTCTGCAAGAAAGCCGCTCGCTGATGATTGCCAATCGCGTGTAAGGTTGACTACAATTGCGAAATGCCTCGTTCGCACTATTTCATCGCAGCGGTTGTATTGTCGATTCTGGGCTTGATGTCAGCATGTGGAAATAGTTCAGGAAACAACTCGAATTCTTCAAGTGCAGACGCAAATCCAGCTACGAAAATAAACGCAAATTCGGCTCGAACCGATGTAGAGGAGCTTGGAGTCCGCGTCAATCTACCGTTTGAGACTGAAGAAGCGGTATGGAAAGAGGTCGCGGCCGAAAAGAAATTGATCGCGGTGATTCGGTTCACGCCCGAAAATTCTGCGAAGATCGTCGCCGACGCCGAGAAGGCTCGACCAGCAACGAGGGTCGATGTTACGTCAGAAACGTGGTTTCCGCCCGAACTGATCGCTCAAGCCGATATGACCGGCGATGATCGGCTTGCGGGCAATTCGTATGCTGCAATTTCGTTTGTCGCCCCGCCCTACACCGACGGTTCGCTCATTCGGATCGACAACACCGATTACTTCATTCTTCAGGTTAGCTTCAAGTAGACTCGGAATTGGCTTGGTAACGATTGAGCTTTCGATAAAGTGTTGAAAGATCAATTCCTAGAATTTCCGCCGCCGCCGTCTTATCGCCACAAGTTGACTGAAGGATGCCTTCGATGTGAACGCGTTCTACCTCATCGAGAGTTTGGCTCGCGTCATATATTGATCGTTCGCTGTAGCCCACTATCTTGGGAGGCAAGTCATCTACGTTGATCATATCGGAACTTAGGATCATCGCTCTTTCGATGCAATTTTCGAGTTCGCGAACATTCCCGGGCCAATCATAGGATATAAGCTTAACCGCAGCGTCTTTACCGATCGCGGTGTCTTTTGCAAAATGTCTGGCAAGTAAAGGAATGTCGTCGCGACGCTCCCGAAGCGGCGGAACCGAAAGTTGTATCACATTCAGGCGATAGTAAAGGTCCTCGCGAAATCGTCCTTCCGCCACTTCGGTTTCAAGGTTTTTGTTGGTTGCCGCGATGATTCTTGCTTCGATTCGGTACGGCTTATTTGAGCCGATCGGCGTAACTTCCTTCTCCTGCAACGCCCGAAGCAATTTGACCTGAAGATGATGCGGCATCTCTGCGATCTCATCAAGAAAGATGGTGCCGTTTTCAGCCGACCGAAAAAGTCCTTTGTTGTCAGAGGTCGCTCCCGTAAATGAGCCCTTAACGTGACCAAACAGCTCGCTCTCAAGCAAGGATCCCGGGATCGCACCACAGTTTATTGCGAGAAATGGGGATCCTGCCCGATCAGTCGTGAAATGCAGGGCTCGAGCGATCAATTCCTTGCCGGTACCTGTCTCGCCAACAATTAGTACCGTCGCCGTCGTATCGGCAACTCTTCGGACCAAACGAAACAGCTCCTGCATTTTGTCGCTCGTGCCGATGATTCCAGAAAGTTCGTATCGCTTTTCAAGCTGGCTGCGCATTCTCCGATTTTCTTTCGTCAGATCACTACGCTCAGCGGCATTCTTAATGGTTTGGATCAAGTATTCATTTACAAACGGCTTCGTAATGTAATCGTACGCTCCTTTGCGTAGAGCATCGACGGCGGTGTCGACGGACGAGAACGCAGTCATTACGATTACGGCTGTTTCGGGTGAAATGTCCTTGATCTGATCGAGAAGAGTAAGACCATTAGCTCCGCTCATCTTGATGTCGGTCAATACCACGTCAATATTATTCGAAGAAAAAAGAGCGAGAGCCGTTTCGGCACTGTCCGCGGTGAATATCTCAAAGCCGACGTCTTCGAAAAGCTTGCGTACAATGTTACGCATCAACTCTTCATCTTCGACGATCAAAACACGCGCTTTGGCCATAGTATCGGATTCCAGGAACTAGTCTAGCACAAGGTTTTAAGGTTGCTTCGCGTTCGTGTTAGCATCAAATTATCGAAGTTGTTGAACTGATGCGGTTTACTGCCCTGAACATTTTGATCGTACTCGTAATGCTTGTGGCAACCGTTTCGGCTCAGCAGTCGAATCCTGTCGAGCGTCAGGTTGCAAATCCGATCACCGATACACCAAACGTTAACCCGATCTCACCCGAACAAAGCATAGCTGCTCCAAAACCTAAGAAGAAGCAAACGGTAGAACCCGAAGGCGGGGATGGTCAGGTTGTCGTTTATTCTGATCGTCAAAGCGTCTCAGGCGAGGCAGGAAAACGTGTGGTCACGCACGAAGGAAACGTTGATGTACGCTACGGTATTTACCGCATGCAGGCCGAGAAGATCACGATCTATGAAGCCGAAACGAAAATGGACGCTGTTGGAAACGTGATCTTCGATCAAGGTGACGATCAACGGATAACCGGTGTAAGAGCGGTCTGGAATTACAATACGAAGAACGGAACATTCGAAGATTCTACTGGATTTACGAATCAGACCGATGATGGAACGATCATCTATTTCAAAGCCGATAAGGTTGAAAAGGTCGGGCCAAACGAGATACTCGTAACAAACGGGGAGTTTACTGCCTGCGACGAAGCTACTCCGAAATGGAGCTTTTCCGCTAAACGGGCGAAGATCACGCTCAATGACAAAGTGAAACTGAGAGGCGTAAAATTCAGGGTCAAAGGAATTCCGTTGGTTCAATCTCCGTATGCATCGATCTCAATACGGAAAGACGATCGAAAATCAGGTTTTCTGACGCCATCGATCGGATACTCAGCCCTAAAGGGCGTGAAATTGTCGGGTGCGTACTTTCAAACACTTGGCAAGTCTGCCGATGTCACGATCCGCGGCGACATATTCTCAAACCGCGGAATTGGTTACGGGATGGACGTGCGGACGCGAGCAAACTCTCGATCATTCTTTGACTTTGGTTTTTACGCGGTGAAGGATCGTATCTTTGGGCCGAGTGCGAGTCTTGCGAATCCGGATCAAGGCGGCTCGACTGTTTATGCCCAAGGTGTTCACTTTTTTCCAAATGGATTTACTGCGTCCGCAGATGTGCGAATCACATCGAATCTGGCATTTCGGCAAGTATTCACGGATGGAATTCAGCAGATCATTTCGCCGATCGAGGTTTCGCAGGCGTTCATTAACAAGAGCTGGAACAATTACACGCTTAACCTTCTTGCTCGATCGCAGGTAATATCGATCCCGAATGTGCGTATTAAGACGAGCAATCTGCCTAGCGTAAATTTTGAGAAGCGGCCATCGATGATCAGCTTCTTGAAGCCGGTATATTTCTCGTTCAAGACAAGCCTCGAAGGCGTTTCGCGTCGAGAGGAAGTTGACGATCGAGGTCTGTACTTTCAGCAAACTGGCAGCAATCCGACGATAACGCCGGCTCTCGGACAGCGGTTCGATATCTATCCACAGCTTACTCTTCCCATCAATACGAAGTATTTCAATTTCACGGCGACCGGGTCGGCTAGGGTTACATACTATTCAAACTCATTTGACGACGTGCGGCGAGTGGTAGGCCGAGACGTCATAAGGAAGTATGGTGAATTCACACTCGATCTAAGGCCGGTCGCTTTGGCCCGTAATTTTTACGGCAAAAAGGATGCGTTCAAGTTTAGACACGTCATCGAGCCGTTTCTAACGTATCGATTGGTCAAGGGCGTCGATTCTTTCGAACGCATCATTAGATTTGATCATGTCGATACGGTCGCAAACACAAATGAAGTTGAGTTTGGTATTACAAACCGAATTTATACTCGAAAGTACGGCGAAGCAGTTACTGCTGAAGCTCAAGAGCTGCTGCGTGAAAAGCCGGTGAATGAGAAAGAAGGACTGGGCGTTCAGCCGTATGAGCTGTTCACGATAACGGTTAGGGGCAAGTATTATTTCGATCCAAATTTTGGTGGTTCTCTTACGCCGGGGCGAAGGAATCAGATCGAGCCAATGACGGCGCTGAGTTTTTACACCTTTGGCGGCGTTCCGAGACGTTGGTCGCCTCTGAACATCGATGCGACATATAAGCCGAAGAAGGACCTTTACGTAAACACAAGACTCGATATCGGTGTCAATGGCGATGGACTCAGGGCGATGTCGACTTCGGTTGCTTACGATACGAAATTCGCGAAGTTCGCTCAAACTTTTTACTATACGCGAGCCGTGACTCTAATGCCGTCGCTGTTCCAATACGCAAACGCTGAAGGAAAAGAGGCCGGAACCCTACGGGGAGCACAATGGTCACCTTCAATTTTCCTAGGAAATCGAGACCGCGGCTTTTACGGAGGAGCGTCGTTGTTTTATGACTTCGAAAGCCGCCGTGCCGCCAACCTGACGCCACTGATCTCGTCTCTCTACACCGTTGGTTACGCCTACGATTGCTGTGCGTTGTCGCTTCAGTACTACCGATTCAACCTCGGCGTCCGCCAAGAGAACCGTTTCATCTTCTCCTTCCGCTTAAATGGCATCGGCACCGTCGGCACCGAACAATTCGGCGGGTTGCGGTGAACCAAAATAGAAAAAGGGTGTGCCACCGGATCGCACACCCAAAATACCCAAAAGCAAGTTACTGATCTAAGCCGCTACCGTTTTTTTTTCTTCGTTGACGAAGGTTAGCCAGTTGGCACCGAATGGGGCAGGGCGGTTAGCGGCGATGATTTTGAAAAACTCGTCTTGTAGCTGCTTCGTTACGGGGCCGCGTCGGCCTTCACCGACGGTAATGCGGTCAACGGAGCGGATCGGCGTGATCTCGGCTGCAGTTCCGGTGAAGAATACTTCGTCGGCAAGGTAAAGAGCGGCACGTTGGATCGCAGTCTCGATGACCTCGATTCCAAGCTCGCGAGCGATCTGAATGACCGAATCACGCGTGATGCCCGGCAGCACCGATGCTCCGAGCGGCGGTGTGATCAACTTGCCGTTATTAACAATGAACAGGTTCTCGCCCGAGCCTTCTGATACAAAGCCGCGATCATCGAGAGCAATGCCTTCACTAAAGCCGCCAAGGATCGCTTCCATCTTGATGAGCTGCGAATTCATATAATTCGCTCCGGCTTTGGCCATCGCCGGCATCGAATTGGTAGTAATTCGTGTCCAGCTCGATACGCAAACGTCAATGCCGTTCTCGAGAGCCTCTTCGCCCAGATATTTGCCCCATTGCCACGTAGCGATATATGCGTCGATCGGAGCAGGGAACGGATTGACGCCAAACGAAGGCGATTCGTCGTTCAATCCGCGAAGAATGATCGGACGAAGGTAGCAGTGCTCAAGCCCACTGTCGCGTACCAATTCAACGGCAGCGTCGCAAAACTGATCTCGCGAAAAGTTGGTGTCCATTCGGTAGATCTTGGCCGAATTGACCAACCGCTGCATATGTTCGGGAAGCCGAAAGATCGCAGGCCCTCGTTCGGTCTCATAGCATCTGATGCCCTCGAAAACGCTTGAACCGTAATTGACCACGTGAGCCATAACGTGAATTCGAGCATCGTTCCATTCAACAAACTCGCCGTTCTTCCAAACTTTGCCCGCGATCTTCATGGTGCTTACATCACTACCGGCCATATTCAAAATTACCTCTCAAAAATTGATTCTATCTCTAAAGGATTATTAAAAATCGAACGAAATACTAATGGTGTTCAATATCTTAGAGGATATCCTACGCAGATCGAATCAGCAATCATTACAGATCATTATGCCGATATAACAAAGGACGAGGCATTGCCTCGTCCTTTGTTGTTTACAATGCATTTGCTCGTTACGGCAAGATAAATATCTGTGATGCCGTATCGTCAAACCTCGATGAAAACGGTACGCCATCGATAATAACAGTGACAACGACTGCGGAATCACCCGAATTTGCAATATCAGGCGGCAGCAAAAAGTCGATATAGTAAATGCCCGTGTCGAACAAAACCGCGTCAGAGGCCACAGTCACTCCCGTAAGGGAACGTGTCCCGATCCTAACTTGAGTATTACTTACCGTAGCCGCAGACACGCCGGTCAAGTAAACTCGAAGACGTGATTGTGTACGGCCGAAGGGGCGAATACGGCGAGTCGTCACAGTAAACGGCTCAGGTGTATGTACTCGATTGGTAACATTGAGCACTCGTGCCCGACCTCCCTGAGCGACTATGCCATCAACTCGCAATACATCCGGACGAGCGGGAACGATCATTACCTTGGTTTTATATACCGTCCCATTGCTAATAATTGCGAGCGGATATTCGGTCCCTGCCGCTGCCGATCCTAGGCCCGGTGGCACAACAAAATCAATACGGTGACGACTAACATAGCTTAAACCGCAAGCAGCTCCATTGATCGTCATCGAAACACCGCTCAATTCGATCGGTAATTCGAAGCGTCGTTTAATTGAACCCGTAGCTGATCTGACGACTAACGTTTCGTCAAATCCTGTCTGGTAGCTTAGCGAAGCTAGCATTCCGGGAGCGAGCCCAAATACAGCCGGAGGCGTGTTTGGCGGCGGAGTTGGCGAAGGCGTCGGCGTTGGTGTCGGCGAACCGGTCGGCGTTGGAGTCGGTGACGGCGTTGGGGTCGGTGTCGGTGTCGCCGTAGGCGAGGGTGTTGGCGTCGGAGTGATCGCGGTTTGCGATACTGGCATACGGGTCGCTCCGGTCGCAAAGTTGATCGACACTGGTGACGAATTAGTATTCGTCGGTGTCACCATATAAAATGTCTCGCTCGATAGATCGAAGTTGCCGGTTCCCAATTCGGTAAGCGCGAAATTGAAAGCCATTCTCGTTCGCGAGTTACTTGGTAACGGCTGAGTCGAGGCCAAGAACGAGGTCGGAGCAGGGAACTTTGACAAACGTGTAAATATCGCTGTCGCTGGTGGTGCCGAGAGCTGATAGGAGTAGATCTGCGTCGGCCGGATCTCATCAGGATTTAGGCCTTCGCTAGCCGTGGTCGGAACCGTTCCGTCCGGCTTGATATTCATGCGGGTTTGCAGCACCAAGGTTGATGGCGTGCCATTGACGTCCGTATCCGTAAATCCGGGATAGCGATCGACGTCTCCACCAAGTGCAGCATCGTCAGCATTGCTTCGAGCGCAGATACGTCGGAATGTAGATGCCGTCACATCATAAACGTATAACGCAAACGACGTCTGATTAGCACCGGAATTTTCGTTCGCAAGATCCGCATACGAATCGAAAGCAATGTAACGACCATCTCGACTCATTCTGCGACCGAGACTGTAGATATTGATGATGTCACCCGGATTTGTTGGTGTCGTTGTCGTTACTTGTCGTTTGATCGCTCCAGGAGTTCCGGCTGCCGTGAGGTCAGAAAAATGAACCTCTTCATTTCGACTCGACAGCGGATTGCTGCCGCCAGTCATTCCGACGACCGGATTTTCTCCGGTGCTAACAAATGAAACTCTCAAACCGTTGCCGGAAATTGACGGGCTCTTGTTGTAGATCGGATTTGAGATCGGACCACGTCCAGTTTTTGTGACCTGATTGAGCGTTCCCGATGTGCGAACAAAAGTAAAGATCTCTTCGTTGTCCTCAGCAGGAAAAGCATTTCCTACCGCCGGAACTAGGTCCCTAGTCGACCCAAAGGCGATCACTGAACCGTCATCACTAATGCTTGCATCATGGTTGTCGTCCGCGATATAAGCACCAGATGTCGACGTTGCGGGCAGCGGCAACTGGCTAGGTATCGTATTTGTTGCTCGTATGAAGGTGCCGCCCGCAAGTTCAACGAACGGGATCTCATCGCCAAGCGATAGGTTTGCTACCGGAGCGTACGCGGGGATCTGGTACATCCAAACCTCAAGGTTCGCATCACGTGTAAGCGGATTTGCTCCCGGCGACGGACTTGGGCTCGGGCTTGGGCTTGGAGTAGGCGTTGGTGATGTAAATGCGTTACCGTCAAAACTGCCAGGATTTGTAGAACTGACAACCGGCGGATTCGTGCCGTCGCCCGGATATGCGATCGTAGCGTTTGAGCTAAACACGATCCAACGTCCGTCATTGCTGATCATTGGACGTGTGTTTGTTATCTCGACCCGAATATTGTTGAACACATTCCCGACAGAAGTATCAAAATAGACTGGCTTGGTGTCCGTGATCTGAAATATTCGTCGCTGGGCATAGTCAAACAAAAATATTTCGACATTGTTGTCGCTATTACGAGGGTTTTCGGTAGCAATGTCACCCCGCGATTCGAATACAACAAATCTGCCGTCGCCGCTCATTGAGCCAGCAAACGTCTCGGCCGAAGAATTCGAGATCTGGCCAACTAAATTATCGACCTGTCCAAACGAAAATGTCGCCGTAGCAAGTACAAAAACTAAAGAAAATATGAACCTAAGACGAAACGTCACACACGCCTCCAAAACTGCAAATAAAAACTGATGAAAAACTTTCAGCCGAACGCACTAAAACATTGAATTTTAAGCGTTAAGACCACAATCTGCAAGCAGATGAACATCGATAAGCGATGCGTTTATGATTACATCGAGTTTGATGCACCGATTCTAGTCTTAGGTTGTAATTTTGATTCATCTCTATATCATTTAGATTGAGTAAGTTAGCGACAATGGCGATACCTTTGAACATCATGATAGTTGCGGGCGAAGCGTCGGGCGATTCGCACGCCGCGAGGCTTGTTAATGTGTTGAAAGCCCAACACGATGGAACCGTCAGTTTTTTTGGCTCGGCCGGGCCACGAATGCGTGAAGCCGGCGTCGAAGCTATCGTTCGAGCGGACGAGCTTTCCGTCATGGGCCTTGCCGAGATCGGTTCGGCACTGCCAATGTTCTATCGTGCGTTTCGCACACTTAAGGATGAAGCAACCAAACGGCAGCCCGATGTTGCGATCTTGGTCGATTTTCCTGACTTCAATCTTCGGCTCGCAAAAAAGCTCAAGAAACGCGGTATCAAGGTTGTCTACTACATTTCACCGCAGCTCTGGGCATGGCGAAGCTATCGGATCAAAACCGTCAAAAAGTATGTCGATCTGATGCTCACGATCTTGCCTTTCGAACGTGACTGGTACCTAGCAAACGGTGTCAATCATGTAGAGTATGTCGGTAATCCGCTGATTCGTGAGGTTCACGCAAATGTTTCTCGGGATGAATTTCGCATGGCTCAGGGAATCTCCGATGACGACGTTCTGATCGCCCTGCTTCCCGGCAGCCGTCGAACAGAGATAAATCGGATCTTGCCCGACATGGTCAACGCTGCCAAATTGATCGTCAAAGTTCGCACGAATGCGAAGTTTGTTATTGCCAGTGCGGCTCACGTCAATTCTGAGCAGATCCTCGAAATGCTTCATGAACTTGATCCTGACAAGCAACTGGATCTTCGGCTGGTCGAGAGTGAGACCTACGATGCACTAATCGCTTGTGACGCCGCTGCGATCACCAGTGGAACTGCGACACTCGAAGCCGGCATTCTCAACGTGCCTATGGCTGTCGTTTACAAGACATCATCGACAAATTACCGTTTGCTAGAGCCACTCATCAATGCCGATCACTACGCTCTGATCAACCTTCTTGCCAGTCGCCGCATCGTTGCGGAATTGATCCAAAATGACTTGACGCCGCAGAAATTAGCTGATGAACTGCTACGTCTTCTCGAACCTTCGGTAAATTTGAAGGTACGCGCCGATCTAAAAGAAGCCGCTTCGCAACTCGGCGAAGGCGGAGCTTCGAAGCGGGCCGCGAAACATATTTTGGAACTGATCAACCGCTAATTGGTCGTCTTTATCTTCATTAGCTCATCGATCTCATATTGAGCCGAACGTACGATCGAATCGAGACGGCCAAGCTGAATATTTATCGTTCGCAACACCACGATCCGAGGCGAGAGTGTCTTGAGCAGCTCGATGTTCTCCGGTTCGTGCACCTCGATCACAACATCCCGATCCTTTCGATCCGGTCCGGCCTTAGCGATGCTGACGAGATACATGCCGCCGACCTTAATTCGGGGTCTCAGCGAAAGTGAAAGTTCCTTTTCCTTCACTACGCCTTTCACGATGTGAAGAATTTCGAGTCGAACGCGCGATAACCCGATAATGTTGACCGGGCCGACCTCTACAGCATTTGCGATGACGATCGTTTCGGAATCGTCGATAAACCGTTCGACCGAATCCAGTTTGTCTTGGCCAAAGACAGCGATAGGGGCGGAGGCTAGCGACATTAGCAGCAAGATCTTCAGCATAATTTGTCCTCAGTTTGAGAACGTCCGTCGCCAGAGCATCTTGCGGTTACGAAAGCCTTTTCTTTAGCTCCTTGACCTCGTCACGAAGCCTCGCCAATCCCTTGACCATTGCGTTCTGACGTTTGTATTCGTCCAAAGGCTGAACCGGCGTGCCCCACCAGACGCCGGGGCGAACGATCTTTCCGGGCAGAACGCCGGCTTGCGAACCGATCACTGCGCCGCTTTGAACTCGGGCGTGGTCGCCCATGCCGACTTGGCCGCCGATGACGCAATCGTCTTCGATCACCGTGCTTCCTGATATACCGGTCTGAGCTGCGATGACCACGCGTTTGCCGATCGAGACGTTGTGAGCGATCTGAACGAGGTTATCGATCTTTGTGCCTTCACCGATGCGTGTTTCGCCGAGAGCACCGCGGTCGATGGTGCTGTTGGCTCCGACTTCGACGTCATTTTCGATCACGACGGTTCCGATCTGCGGGAATTTAACGTAACGGTCTTTGTCTCTCGCAAAACCAAAACCATCAGTTCCGACCACGACGCCGGCGTGCAAAGTAACACGATCGCCAACTGTGCAGCCATTCTCGATCACAACATTAGCGGCAATGTAACAATCGTCGCCGACGGCAACCTCTTCGCCGATGACTGCGTTCGGGCCGATAGTCGCTCGGTCTCCGATCTTTGCGGAATCTGCGATCACTGCTGTCGGATGTATCGCGTGCGAGCGTTTCGGCGGATGGAGAATTTCGCAGGCTATCGAGAATGCAAGTCGCGGGTCGCTGACTTCGACGATCGCTTTGGCAGTTTGAGTGGAACCTTGTTTGACGATGACACAACCGGCGAGAGTTTCAACATGCTCGAGCGAAGTCGAAAACGACAACGAATCGGCATTTGCGGTGCCAATATCAGCGGCGTGCGTGATTTCTACATCTCCGTCGCCGACCAAAATCCCGTCGGCGAGCCGTGCGATCTCGTGAGCCTTCATCAATTACAATTTACGCCTTCTCGGCGGCGTTGACCAAATTCTGCAGAAAGATCTCGGCACCTGCGATCTCGAAACCATGGTCTCGTTCGAGTTCGCGCAGCAGGGAAGCGGCGTCGCTGTCGAGCAGGTCGAGGTCGGCAATGTCGATCACGATCGAGTTGCCGGTCTCAAATTTCTGCTGCATTGCGATACGCCTGATCAGTTCGACATCGTCGGCGAACATCTCTCCGTCGATACGATAGATCGTGACGCTTCTCGCGTCGTCGTCGATCTGTGTGATCTGTGTTGGCATTGAACGTAGCTATTTAATGGTTATTCTACGCGAAATGCAACATCAAGTTGCAAACTTTCTTGTTACCAAAAATACGCCGACAAATATCAACAATGACGCTGCGATGAATATCGTCGTAATGCTTTCGCCAAGGAAAAGCACGGCGAGCGAAAATCCGATGAGCGGCTGCAGATAAACGAACACGGCGACCATCGACGGATCGACCTTTGACAGAGCGTAGGCGTTGAGCAGATAAGGTGCAGCGGTTGCGCCGATGCCGATCCAAAGAATCGTCCACCAAATTCGCGGTTCGACAGACGCGATGTCGATCGACGACAGTGACCACACTCCGAGCGGTATCGTCACAATGCTCGCGAAGATGAACACCCACATCATCGAACGGAAAATGCCGTTCCTCATGATCGCTTCTCGCGACGTCGCGACGTAAATGCCGTATGCGAGGCAGTTGATGACGATGAAAATGTCGCCGAGCGTAGTTTGCGACGAGAACGAAGCCTTTCGCGGATCGATCAGGATGATCACGCCGATCGCGGCGAGAATGATGCCGATGATCTTGATCTTCGTCAGGCGTTCGAACCCGAGCAGGGAACCGACCGCGAGTGCGAAAACCGGTATCATCACCGCCAGCAGCGAAGTATTCGACGCCGTCGTCAGCGACAGCCCGCCGATAAAGAACAACTGATTTAGAACAACGCCAAACAAACTCAGCACCGCAAACCGCCGATAGTCCGACCGCTCCTTCAACCAAAATGCTGAGAAGATCCCATTCCTAATTAGTTCAGGCCGGACGCCGCTACGAGGGTCCGGCGGCGTCTCTCGTGAATAGGCAATAACTCCGCGGATCATCTGAACGACGATAAATATCGCGCAAGTGATCGCCGTCCGTATCCCAACCAACGCGATCGCCGGAACAACCGCCAGCACCGTCTTCCCGATCACCGGCAGCGACCCAAAACAAAACTGCGCCGCCAGCAATGCGACAAACGGAGCGGCCGAGTTTTTCCTTTCCTCTGAGATGTTGAGAGATTAACATTTGACCTGACCGAAACGAAAAGTACCTCGAAGCGCCGACACTCTTGTCGGTTCTTTTTTGGCTTATACCGCACCGCCTCAAAGCCGCAGAGCCGCAAAGATGTTTGGGCCGCAACGCATCGACCTTTGTCTTTGATCTTTGAAATTCATTTTGGAACGCCGAAGTGTTCTCACTTTTTGGGACGCAAGGGAATTGTCAAAGTGATAATATTGGAGGTGTTCAAAGACATCAGAATTTGCCAATGAAATCGTATTGCTCACTAACGTTTCTATTTGCTGTAGTTTCGGCGTTTGCTTTGACGAGCCTTGCCCAGTCTCCGGTCAAACAACCGCCGGCCTCTTTGGAAAGCTTGAAAGCCGAGCTCAAAGAACGTGTAGCCGGGCTACAGACTACCAATCTGATCCTGAAAAAGCGTGTCGAAGACTCGGGCGTAGATTTTGAGATCGATGAAGCGTCCGAAGCCGCTTTGAAAGAAGCAGGTGCCAGTGCGGATTTGATCGAGACGATACGCGAAAGTTTGTGTGCTGAGCATTTCAACAAGGCCCTGGAATGTCCGAAAGAGGATTTCAAATGTCAGATCGATCTGTATTCTAAAGCGCTTTCGTTCCATCCAAATGACGCGACGACTCTAGTTAATCGTGGAGCCGCGTACGAAGGTCAAAAGGATCTTGAGAAAGCGATCGCCGATTACTCAAAAGCGATTCAGATAGACCCAAAAGACGATATGGCGTATGGAAATAGGGCAAATGCTTTGCGCCGGATCGGAAAGCCGGCAGACTCGCTCGTTGATTTCGAAGTTGTCGAAAAGCAGAATCCGAAAGAACCATCGACCTATTACAATCGCGGCCTCGCTTACGAAGAACTTGGGAAATATGAATTAGCCATCAAGGATTTTGGCAAGTACATTTTGCTAAAGCCAAAAGACCCAGACGGATATGGCGAACGAGGCAACGCATATTTCGAAATTGGATCATACGACCTCTCGATCAAAGACTATACGTCGGCTATAGCACTGTCAAAAACGGATTCGGACCTGTTTGTAGGTCGCGGTCGAGCCTATTCTGAAAAAGGATCATATCCGCTGGCGACAAAGGATTTCGATACAGCTATAAAGCTTAACGCCGAAAGTGCATACGCATTTCACAATCGCGGCTACATGTACTTTGTTATGAAGCAGTATGCTAAGGCTGTCGCCGATTATGATAGATCGATCGAAATTGATCCACACGCGGGACGATATGTTGACCGCGGCGTGGCTCAATATAGGAACGGCAGCAGAGATCTTGCACGAAAGGATTATGACGCGGCGATGTTGACGGACCCAAAATATTCGCCGGCATACTATTATCGCGGACTGCTTTTCGCGGAGGCCAAGGACTACGGCAGGGCGATCCTTGACTTTAGGAAGGCGATCGAACTAGAACCGGAAGACTCGGATTCACATTTCGAGCGCGGATTGATCTACATAGAGATCGAAGCCTACGAGAGTGCTCTCGCTGATTTTACGAGGGTATTCGAGCTCGAACCCAATAATTCTGCAGCCATCGGTAATCGAGGAATTGTCTATTTGAGAATGAAAGAATACCAAAAGGCTGTCACCGATCTTTCCCATTCGCTCAAACTCGATCCCAACGATGCGGATACTTATTTCAACAGGTCGATCGCATACGAAGAACTCGGAGAAACCCAAAAAGCAGCCGCAGACAAAAGGCGAAGTGAGCAGTTGGAAAGATCGAAGAAACCATAGCTTTTGAACATCCGCATGACAAAAAGAGCCTGAATATTGCAGGCTCTTTTCACAGTTATTCTGTACCAACAATTCTACTAAGCTGACATCATTCCCGGATTTTCGAGCATTTGCTTGAAGGTTTGGAGGAATTTGGCTCCGGTGGCGCCGTCGATGACTCGGTGGTCGCAGGACATGGTGACGTTCATGATGTTGCGGACGGTGATCTCGCCGTCGCGGACGACGGGCGTCGGGGCGGCACCGCCTACGGCAAGGATGCCTGCTTCGGGCGGATTGATGATCGCGGTGAATTCTTTGATGCCGAACATGCCGAGGTTTGAGATCGAGAAGGTCGCGCCTGTGTATTCCTCAGGCTGCAGCTTTTTGGCCTTTGCCTTGGCGGCGAGGTCTTTGATCTCGGCGGAGATCTCGAGAAAGCCTTTGAGGTTGGCACCGCGAATTACGGGCGTGATCAGGCCTTCGTCGATGGCGACCGCGACGCCGATGTCGGCTTGGTTGTAGAACTTGATCGATTTGTCCTGATACGAAGCGTTCACGAACGGATGTTTGACCAGCGACATCGCCGCGGCTTTCACAATAATGTCGTTGACGCTGATCTTCTCGGCTTCGCTGACCGAGGCGTTGACGCCCTTGCGAAGTGCAAGCGTGTTGTCCATCTCGATCTCGGTCGTTAGATAGAACGTCGGGATCGGGCCGATAGATTCCGCGAGTCTCGATGCGATGATCTGACGCATCTTGGACGTCGGTTCTTCGGTGTAACCTGCGGCACCGACGATGGTGGATGCGGTGAATGATCTTTGAACTTCGACCTTTGAGCTTTGACCGGAGCCTGACATCACTTCTTCGATGTCGCGTTTGATAATGCGGCCGTTCGGGCCGGAACCGATGACGAGCTTGAGATCAACGCCGTTCTCAGCCGCCATTCTAGCGGCGATCGGCGAGACGATCATACGGCCATTCGATTGGGGATTTTGGATTTCGGATTTTGGATTCGGAGCGGCAACTGTCGCAACGGTGTCAGATTTTGCAGCGGATTCTATTGCTTGCGTTAAACCATCCGCTACCGCAGGTGGTTCTGACTTGGCAGCACCGTTTGAGGATGATTCTGCCAAAAGTGCGGTGATATCTTCGCCTTTTGAGCCGGTGATCGCGATGGTTTCGCCGAGTTTGGCCGTGTCGCCGGCACCTTTTAGGATCTTGAGGACGGTGCCCGCAGAAAGCGCGGTCATTTCCATCGTCGCCTTGTCGGTATCGACCTCGGCAAGCGTTTCGCCCGCACCGAACGAGTCGCCTTCTTTAACGACCCAACGCGAGATCTGGCCCTCTTCCATAGTGGGCGACAATTTTGGCATTAAGAATTTATCAGCCATATTCGTTTACAAGTAACAAACTTCCTTCACGCCCGCGACGATCTTATCGACATCAGGCAAGGCAAGAGCTTCCAGGTTCTTAGCGTACGGCATCGGAGCCTCAGCACACGAGATCCTCTTGACCGGAGCGTCCAAGTAGTCGAACGCATGTTCCATCACAGTATGCGAAATCTCTGCTCCGACCGA
>CALMPJ010000122.1 GCA_937871585.1 uncultured Acidobacteriota bacterium
CCAACTAACCGGAATGGAAGTCGCGAACGCCTCGATGTACGACGGCTCGACCGCCATGGCCGAGGCGTATCTGATGGCTCAGCGTGTGACGCGACGCGACAAGATCGTCGTCGCGAAGAGCGTTCATCCTGAGTACCGCGAAGTCGCGAAAACGTACACGCAGCACGGTTCGGCGGAGATCGTCGAAGCAGATTTCGACCTTTCGACCGGTAGGCTTGCGGACCTTTCGGCTCTTGATGACAAAACCGCGGCTCTTGTCGTTCAGTCGCCGAATTTCTTTGGCTGTATCGAGAATGTCGAACGGCTCGCTCAAGCTGCTCATGCGGTTGGAGCCTTGCTCGTCGTCGTTGTTACTGAGGCTATTTCGTTCGGTTTGCTCAAGACTCCGGGCGAGTGCGGTGCCGATATCGTTGTCGGCGAAGGCCAGTCTTGGGGCGTGTCTGCGAGCTTTGGCGGGCCGCATGTTGGGCTGTTTGCTACGCAGGAAAAGTACATTCGCCAGATGCCCGGCCGTCTGTGCGGCATCGCGTATGACAAGAACGGCAATCGCGGTTTCGTGCTGACGCTTTCGACACGCGAGCAGCACATTCGCCGCGAAAAAGCGACATCGAACATCTGCACCAACCAAGGCCTCATCGCCCTCGCCGCGACCATTTACATGGAAGCCATGGGCAAAAAGGGCCTGCAAGAGGTCGCCGAGCAAAACGCCCAAAAGGCCGCCTATGCCAAATTGCAGATCGCCGCCGTCGAAGGCTACTCGATTCCCTTTTCAGCACCGACATTCAACGAATTCGTCGTCCGTGGCCCAAAACCGGCAGTCGAAGTCCTAGAATCCGTACGCGAAAAAGGCATCATCGGAGGATTGAGCTTGTCGAAGTATTACGACGGGCATGAGAACGATTTTCTTGTTTGTGTGACAGAGACGAATACGAAAGAGCAGATCGATAATTTAATCAATTGTCTTAGCTTTTGATTTGAAATACTGGGAACACCTATAAAATTTGGTGCTACATGAATTTTAGTAATTCGCTTGTTGGCTGGATGCTCTTACTTAACGCACTGATCTTTCTTGCAGTGGCCGTTTTAATGTTTGTAGCAGTCTATTTAGGAATCAAGTTCGCTAACAGGCCTCCGAGGTCTTACAAGCGTTGTCCGTTCTGCGCAGAGTATATCCGACCGGAGGCGATCGTATGCAGATACTGTCGAAATGGAATTGATAGCTGACATTGATCGACGAAAATTCCTAACGTCCGCCGGCAAAGGCCTTGGCCTTGCGGCTTTGTCGTCGGCTACGGTTGGTTCGTTGTTCAATGAAGTTAAGGCTGCGGGAAAGGCCGTGTCGCATCTTTCGCCGATCGAAGCAGCATTGGACGAAGATTATTGGGCGACGATACAGCAAGCTTTTTCGGTCACTCGCGGCATTATCAATCTCAACAATGGCGGCGTGAGCCCGAGTCCGCGAATGGTCACTGAGGCGTTCGTTCGCTATACGTGGCAGCAGGAAGACGCGACGGCTTACACGATGTGGCAGTTGCTCGAGCCGCAATCTGAAACGGTCCGAACAGGACTTGCCGAAGTTTTCGGATGTTCGGCTGAAGAGATCGCGATCACACGAAACGCGAGCGAGTCGCTCGAAATTCTGCTGATGGGCCTCGATTTAAAATCGGGAGACGAGATCCTGACGACGACACAGGATTATCCGCGAATGATCACCACGCTAAAACAACGTGAAATGCGTGAGGGCCTAAAGCTTAACTTGATCAAAATTCCGCTCGCTCCTGCGAATGTTGACGACATCGCGACTGCATTTGAGCGAGCCGTCACGCCAAAGACGAAACTCATTCTCGTTTCGCATCAGATCAATCTCACCGGCCAAATTCTGCCGGTCAAAAAGATCTGCGACATGGCACGAGCACGCGGCATCGAGACGATAGTTGATGGTGCACACGCGTTCGCACAGTTCGATTTCAAACGCGACGATCTCGGCTGCGATTACTACGGTACGAGCCTTCACAAATGGATCTACGCTCCAAAAGGCACGGGAATGCTCTACGTAAAACGCGACAAGATCGCGAAGGTCTGGGCGTTGATGGCGAGCGAGGACAAGAACCGGAACGACATCCGCAAATTCGAAGAGATCGGCACTCATTCGGCAGCAATGCGGCTGGCAATTGGTGAGGCGATCTTGTTTCACAACGCCATCGGCGGCAAACGAAAAGAAGAACGCCTGCGATATCTATCTCGATATTGGATGAACAATTTGAAGTCGATCCCGAAGGTCGGTTTCAATACTTCGTTCGACCCGAAACAATCGTGTGCGATCGCCAATTTCAAGATCGAAGGCGTCGATCCCGTAGCTCTCGGCGGCTATCTGATGTCGAAACACAAGATATTCACGACGCCGATAGTACACGAAGAATTCACCGGCATCCGTATTACGCCAAACGTTTACACGACGCTGTGGGAATTAGATAGATTCTGCAACATCGTCAGCGACGTGGCGAAAAATGGATTGCCAAAGGCATAGGATTTTATGAGCATCAAGAAAGTAACTAATCACCCGACACAGAACGAAGGTTTGATATTCGAGCGGTCGCAAACGGGCCGAGTCGGCTATCGTTTGCCTAAATTGGACGTGCCAGTGAGCGAAGCGGTTCCCGCGGAACTTCGTCGCAGCGATAACCTCGAAGGCGTGCCTGAGGTCTCGGAGATCGACGTTGTGCGGCACTTTACGCGTATCTCGACCTGGAATTTTTCGATCGACCTCGGCATGTATCCGCTCGGCTCTTGCACGATGAAATATAATTCGCGGCTAAATGAAAAGGTCGCACGCATCGGCGGTTTCGCCGGTTTGCATCCACTTGCTCCTGAAGCTGAGTCGCAAGGTGCTCTTGAACTGATCTACAAACTTCAGGAAGACCTTGCCGAGATCACAGGCTTGCCGGGCGTGTCATTGCAGCCTGCCGCCGGTGCTCAGGGCGAAATGACGGGCGTGATGTTGATCCGTGCGTTCCTCGACGCTCGCGATGGCGAAGCATCGAAAGATCGTCGTGTGATGCTCATCCCCGAATCTGCTCACGGCACGAATCCGGCTTCAGCGGCACTCGCAGGATTTACGGTCAAATCGATCCGCGCGAATGCAGATGGCCTGACGGACATGGATCATCTTCGCGAATTATGCGATCAGGGCGGCGTTGCGGGCGTAATGTTCACGAACCCGAATACGGTAGGAATCTTTGAGAAAAACATCAAAGAGATCTGCGACACCATCCACGCTGCAGGCGGCCTCGTCTATATGGACGGTGCGAATATGAATGCTCTCGTCGGCGTCGCTCGGCCTGGCGACATGGGCGTCGATGTGATTCACCTCAATCTGCACAAGACGTTCTCGACGCCACACGGCGGAGGTGGTCCGGGCTGTGGACCTTGTTTGTGTACGACGGAACTCGCTCCGTATTTGCCAACGCCTCGCATCGAGAAGGATGGCGACACGTATGTTCTGAACTACGACATTCCGACCAGCATCGGCCGCGTCAAAGCTTTCTACGGCAACTTCGGAATGATGGTCCGTGCGCTCAGCTACATCTACACCCACGGCAACGATGGCCTGTTAGAAGCGACCGAGACCGCCGTGTTGAACGCTCGCTATGTGTCGAAACGTCTCGAAGAAGTTTATGACAAACCTTTTGAGGCCGACTGTATGCACGAGGCGATCTTCTCGCATAAACACCAAGCGAAAAAGGGCGTCGTCACGCTCGACATCGCCAAGCGCCTGATCGATTACGGCTTTCATCCGCCGACCGTTTACTTCCCGCTCGTCGTCGAAGGCGCGATGCTCATCGAGCCAACCGAATCCGTCGGCCGCTCAGACCTCGACGCATTCTGCGACGCCATGATCGACATCGACCGCGAAGCGGGCGACGATCCCGAACTGCTCATCAATGCACCACATTCGACCAGGATCGGCCGCCTAGACGAGGCTACCGCAGCTCGAAAACCTGTGTTACGCTGGAGGCCGGATATCGAGACTTTGACATCTGTTGCCGGTTAAATATTGAATTGCTGGAGGTATTATATCGATGAATCCGACTATCGGTAAGGCATTTCTTAGTTTGCAGCGATCTTTCATCGTGTTGGCAGTCACCGTAGTTTCATGTGCGAGTCTTGCTCTGCCCGTGTATTCCCAGAAGTTGAGTTCCGCTGACCGTAACCGAGCTAAGGATATGCTCAGGACGGTCAGAGACGAAATAAAAGACAAGTACTTTGACCCGAAGTTCAAAGGTGTTGATCTCGACAGTGTGTTCAATGCCGCTAATGAAAAGATCGAATCTGCAACATCGCTTGGGCAAGCTTTTGGAATAATCGCCCAAGCAGTGATGTCGCTTGATGATTCGCACACCGTGTTTTATCCGCCCGATCGCACTCTACGGGCCGAATATGGCTGGCGAATGCAAATGATCGGTGACAAATGCTTCGTAACGGCAGTTAAGCCGAAAAGTGATGCGGAAACGAAAGGTCTTAAAGTAGGAGACGAGATCCTCACGATCGAAGGTGCCAAGCCGACCCGCAAAGACCTTTGGAAGATCAATTACTATTACAACTTTATCAGCATTCGCGCCGGTTTGAGTCTAAGTGTAAAAGCTCCGGGGGCAACCGAGGCTCGGAAGTTAGATATCGCCGCGAAAATGGAACGCGAATTTCAGGTGATCGGAGTAAACGATTACAATCGCGACATAGAACGTGACAGCGAAAGGCAGATCGAAAACCGTTTTGCTCGTGTCGGGAACACAATGGCTTGGAACATGCCGACGTTCTCCGTTGACCCAGCGATCGTCGAAGGAATAATGAATGGCCGATCCGGTCAATCGCAAAACCTAATAATTGATCTGCGCGGCAACGGAGGCGGTTACGTTGTAACGCTCGAAGCTCTTGCCGGTTTCTTTGTTGACGAAGATACCAAGATCGCCGACTACAAAGCCCGAAAGGAAATGAAGCCTCAGATGGCTAAATCGAAAGGGAAAGGCGTATATCGCGGAAGGTTAGTAGTTCTCGTCGATTCCCAATCAGGATCGGCTTCCGAGATATTCGCAAGATTCATCCAAATAAATGGTAAAGGCGTTGTTCTCGGCGACCAATCGGCTGGCGCCGTGATGATGTCACGCGGCGAAGGGCTGCAATGGGGCACCGAACGTCTGACTTTGTACGGAATGAACCTGACGCGAGCGGACGTTATCATGACCGACGGCAAGAGCCTGGAACACGTCGGCGTAACCCCAAATTTCTACCTGAGGCCAACCGGCCTAGCACTAAGTAGATCGGAGGATCCTGTACTTTCAGAGGCGTTTAAACTCTTTGGCGAAGATGTAACACCCGAGCAGGCCGGAAAATTTTTCCCGTTTGAATGGAAGTATGAGAAATGATCGACGAAAAGGGCGATCGTTAAACAAAAGTAGTTGCGGATGAGACCAAACGAAAATATCCGTCGAACACACGTAGTAGGACTTTGAGTACTTTTTCACAGAACGAGGCCGTGAGAGGTTTGCTCGCGGCCTTTTGGTTTTGGAAATACCTTGGAGAACAACGTATCCATCACAACTAAGTTAATTCGAAAGATTCTGATCGTCATTTGGATCTCGATCGTCGTTGTTTGTATTAGCTCCTATTTCGCGAATCCGACGGCGTTCCAAGCTGGCAACATAGCGTACTTCCTCGAAAAGTTCGGCACTTGGATCTGGGCCGTGTATCTTGCGTTTTCGATCATACGCGGATTTACCTTGCTGCCGAGCACGCCATTGGTGATCGCAGGAACGTTGATCTTTCCCGATCAGCCGTTTTGGGTCTTGGTGGTTTCGATGACGGGGATTTTATTGTCATCGACGATGATCTATTACTTTTCGGAGTTATTGGGT
Source organism: uncultured Acidobacteriota bacterium (assembly GCA_937871585.1). Taxonomy (GTDB): domain Bacteria; phylum Acidobacteriota; class Blastocatellia; order Pyrinomonadales; family Pyrinomonadaceae; genus OLB17. The sequence continues at coordinate 5,910 of CALMPJ010000122.1, forward strand.
TTTGACGAGTATTTTGAAAAGAAAAGCCCGGAGACCGTTCACAAGATCAACGCAAAGCTCGAACATCCTCTTGGATTTCTTTTCGTCGCCGGCTGGGCGTTCTTCCCTTTTGTACCGACCGATCTTGTTTGTTATCTCGCCGGAACGACTCGAATGAATTTCGCAAAGTTTATCGCCGCTATTTTCGTTGGCGAGCTAACGCTATGTTATTGCTACGTTTATCTCGGCGGTTCGCTCATCGACAAGCTGATTTGAACGGCGAATTTGATTGGAATAGACTCTTGTTATCGAACAAATGAGCGAACTCGTAGTAAATCCGTATCTGCAAATGGAAGAAATGAGCGACGACTCGGAACTCGTCGTGTTAAAGGCCCCAAACCCGGGACGCGGGCTTTCGATATGGAATATTTCGAGAGACGAGCAGCCGCGGCTTTTCGAACTTCTTAGCGAGATCGGACCTGAGAATGTTCGTCTTTTAGATGTCGAAAATGACCTGAATGATGATGATCGAGAGACGCTTCGAAGCCACGGCGTCCTTGTTGAGGCGGATAGACAACCTTCGTTGCCGTTATTTTCGTGCGAACTGTCGGACATTGAGCCGCGGTCGTTCGATGGCGAATTACGGGTAAATCATACATTTCGATTCGAGCCGTTCGATCTCACACGTTTTTCAGAATCGATCAACAAACGTCATATTTCGCCGTTCAAAGCTTCCGTTTGGATCGCTTACCCGACCAGTGGTGTTGAGATCGGCTATTGGCTTGAACCGAAAGATGCTGAGGTCGTGAGCAAGTTTGAGCCTTCGAACCACGCATCGATCGACGATGCGGAACTTCGTGGACGTTTGTATGCGGCCGGAATTCTCGTTGACTCGTCAAGCACAGACGAAGAAACTATTTGCGAAGCATCGGCGTCCTTTGCTGAGAAAAAATACGCAGTTGTCGAGCGGCTACTTCCGCCCGAGCAAATGGCGGCGATGCGTCGGTATTACCGCGATTATGTTTCGAATGGTTTTATGCACTTCGGCGACACGCAGGTCGGCGGTCGCTATCGTGAGCAAAACGAACCTATCGCCGTGATGCTGCATCATCAGCTTACAAATGTTGTATCGCGAGTGTCAGGCCGCGAGGTTAAACCTTCGTATGTTTACGCAGCGTCGTATGTCGGTGGTGCCGATCTGGCTCCGCATGTCGATCGTTTGCAATGCGAGTACAGCATTTCGCTTCAGATCGATTATGAGCCAGAACCCGAAGGCCATGTATCACCGTGGGCGTTGAGTCTCGAACAACTCGACAAATCGCTCGCTCCTGAGCCCATGGGACTATACCTTGGCTGGGAGTATTTGTCTGATTCTAGGCCGTCGGTTCACCTAAATCTCGCCAGTGGTGACGGGCTTCTCTACATGGGCCGTGAGATGGTGCATTACCGCACTGCATTGCCTGCGGGGCATAGTTCAACGTCGCTTTTCTTACACTATGTCGATGCTGACTTTGACGGCAGCCTCGAATAACGGCTATCTTGTGATTGTTTCGCGTCGCATTTCACACTAAAATATCGCAAATGACTGTAATAGGAATCCCCAAAGAGATCCATCCGGGCGAGAAGCGCGTAGCCGCGACTCCGCAGACCATTTTGAAGCTCAAAAAGCTCGGCTTTGACGTTGCCGTCGAATCGCACGCCGGTCACGGCATCAACTGCATTGATAGCGAATACCGCGAAGCCGGAGCGACGGTAATTGAAGACACCAAAGAGCTTTGGGCGACGTCGGACGTGATAATGAAGGTGCGTCCGCCGGAGCAGAATGAGGAGCTTGGCGTACACGAGGCCGACCTGATGAAGGAAGGCGGCACGCTCGTTGGATTCATTTGGCCGGCTCAGAACAAAGAGCTTCTCGACCGTCTCGCCAAACGCAAAGCGACCGTTTTCGGCATGGACTGCGTTCCCCGCATCACTCGTGCTCAGAAAATGGACACGCTCTCGGCGATGGCGAACATTGCCGGTTATCGAGCGATCGTCGAGGCAGCGAATCATTTCCCGCGATTCTTTACGGGACAAATTACAGCCGCCGGCAAGATCGATCCGGCGAAGGTGCTCGTAATTGGAGCAGGCGTTGCCGGACTTTCTGCAATTGGTGCTGCGAAAGGTTTGGGTGCGATCGTGCGGGCGTTCGACCCTCGTTCGGCGACGAAGGATCAGGTCGCGTCGATGGGAGCGGAATTCCTCGACCTCGATATTAAGGAAGAAGGCGAATCGAAAGGCGGCTATGCGAAGGAGATGTCCGACGCGTTTCTCAAGGCCGAAATGGCTCTGTTCGCCGCACAAGCGATGCAGGTCGATATCATCGTCACCACCGCTCTAATTCCCGGCAAGCCTGCACCAAAACTGATCACGACCGGCATGGTCGAATCGATGAAGCCCGGAAGCGTTATCGTCGATCTCGCCGCTGAACAAGGCGGCAACTGCGAGTTCACCAAGCCCGGCGAAGTGGTCACCCACAAAGGCGTTACCATCATCGGATACACCGATCTGCCGTCACGTATGGCGTCGATGTCGTCTCAGTTGTATGGGGCTTGCATCGTCGCGTTGCTGACCGATCTGGTCGGAACGCGGGCATCCTTGCCCGCAACCGAGGCGGACAAGGATGTCCGCGTTCCGGCGACACTCAACATCAACCTCGACGACGAAGTTGTCCGCGGAGCCATCGTCCTTCACGAAGGCAAAATGATGTGGCCGCCACCGGTCGTTGCGGTAACTGCGGCACCGCCGCCGGAGCCCGGAGTTCCGTCTAAGAGCACCGCTTCTGTCGCCGTCGCTGCCAAGTCTTCCGGCCACGGCCATGAGCCGAGCGGCAACATCAATCCGTGGATGCTGATCGTCGTCGGGCTGATCATGTTCGGCGTCGGGTATATTGCACCTTCGTCGGTGCTGTCGCATTTCACGGTGTTCATGCTCGCGTGCTTCGTCGGCTATCAGGTCGTCTGGAACGTCAAACCTGCGCTCCACACACCGCTAATGTCTGTCACCAACGCCATCAGCGGCATCATCCTGGTCGGCGGCATGCTCCAACTGGTCTCGTCTGAGCTAAACCTAACCGTCATCCTCGGCGCCATCGCGGTCCTAATAGCCGCCATCAACATCGCCGGTGGATTTTTGGTGACGAATAGGATGTTGGGGATGTTTAGGAAATGATTGATTTTGAATCTCTTGCCAATGATTTTGAGGTTCACTATCGGTTCTTCTCTGCCGAAGAAGGCGGTCGACAAGGTCCCGCGTTTCAAGGCTATCGGTGCGATTGGAAGTATGCCGACCTAGAGGAAGAACGGCCTGATCAGGTTTGGAAGATATGGCCAATCTATCTCGATAACAACGGCCAGTTATTGCCGGAAAACACTGAAGTTCCCAATCAAGGAATTGCACAAATGTTAATAGTTGATAAGGGGCTGAAGGAGTCGGTACACAAGAATCGAATTCGCGTTGGTATACGGGGTTATTTTGTCGAAGGATTAAAAAGAATCGCTGAGGCATCGGTTACACGTGTCGTCGACCTCGCTCAATAGAATTAATGCAGCAATCTTTGATCACAATCGCTTACATCGCCGCGAGTGCGTTGTTTATTTTGAGCCTCGGCGGACTGTCGCGGCAGGAGACCGCGCGTCGCGGGAACTGGTACGGCATCATCGGAATGCTGATCGCGCTGGTCGCGACGGCTGCTGCGATGAATACGGGCGGTTTGCCTGTGCTGGCGGCGGCGCTTGTGCCGGGGCTTGTTATCGGTGCGATATTGGCGTCGCGTGTGCAGATGACCTCCATGCCGGAGCTGGTGGCGATATTGCACAGTTTCTTTGGTTTGGCGGCGGTTTTGGTTGGGTTTGCGACGTATTTGGGGCCGCACGCTCAGATGACGCCAGCTGAGAAGAATCTGCATCTCGGCGAGATCTTTGTCGGCGTTTGTATCGGTTCGGTTACGTTTACAGGATCGGTCATCGCGTTCTTGAAACTTCGCGGTTCGCTCAGTGGAAAGCCTATGCTGCTACCGGCGAGACATATGATCAACCTGATCATGCTGCTCGTTACGATCGGTCTCGGCGTTGCGTTCTTTATGTCTCCGAACGAGGCCACTGGGCAATGGCCTTTGCTGATCGCGACGGTTTTGACCGGCATTTTGGGAATTCACTTCATCATGGCGATCGGCGGAGCGGACATGCCGGTCGTGGTTTCGATGCTGAACAGCTATTCGGGTTGGGCGGCGGCGGCGGCGGGCTTTATGTTGGGGAACGACCTGCTAATTATCACCGGTGCTCTCGTCGGCTCGTCCGGCGCGATCCTCAGCCAGATCATGTGCAAAGGCATGAACCGCTCGTTCGTCAGCGTGATGCTCGGCGGTTTTGGCACGGAAGGTGCGACTCCGGCCGCGTCGGCGAGCGGCGAGCCGGTCGGCGAAGTCACTTCCGTAAACGCGAACGAAGCTGCCGACCTGCTGCTCGACGCGAAAAAGATCATCATCATTCCGGGCTACGGTCTGGCGGTGGCACAGGCACAGCACTCCCTCGCCGAGG
>CALMPJ010000123.1 GCA_937871585.1 uncultured Acidobacteriota bacterium
GGCAAATACCAGATTCGAATTACCGTACGGAGCATCCGCTGCGATGTTGAATCTGATATTGACCAACCTCAGATTGGTTCCGACCGGCATCGTGCCGCTTCCGAAATCGACCGAGAAGCCGATACGTCCGGGCATTGTTGTCGTATTGGCCAATACGTTGCCGCCGGTCGCGTCCGGTCCGATGGTGACTAGCGGATTCGATAGCACAGCACTGTTGTAGTTGATGCTGAATCCGTAGTTGTTCTCATCACCGACCGAATCGACATGAAGCAGTACATTGACCTGCTGGTTTCGATTGCCGTTGACGCTAACAACGCGTACCTTGCGTGGAGCCGCAATGTTCTCGGCCGAAGGCGACTTCGTCTCGGTTTCAATTACCGGAGCGAAACTCGAGGGTCCAGCCGGTCCGGCCGCAGGCTGCGACGGATCGGAACCGATCTGATAACGGCGTGCCTGCGTCACATCAGTGGCCGCGACACTTCCGTTGCCCTGCGTTGCATACGGAGCACAGTCTGCACGCTGGAACTCATTCGTGGTTACATCATACGAATCGAGTCCAACGGCAAATCTGCGGATCTGTGCAACGTCAGTCGATGAGACGGCTCCGTCGCCATTCGGCCTTGCGGTTACGTCAGCTTCGATGCCTCGTGCAAATATCACGTATCCGCCGATATAGCCGGTTGGAAGCGGATTTGCATTCGGGTCAGAAACTTCGCGAGGTGCCGGTGTGTCGGAGAATCCGACAGGCGTATTCGCTGCGGTCGTAGCTGCGGTATTGAACGCTACACGGATGACCTCACGCGATCCGGCAGCATAGGTCGTTGATGTTGGATCGACTGAAACACCGATCCTTCCGATCGTCGAGGTATTGACCGTAAGCGAACAGCCCGAGCCGGAGTCTGCACCACAGGTGACCGACGGATTCGACAGGATCGCCGAATCGTAAGTAAGGCTGAATGTCAGGCTCGCTTCGTTTCCTTGCGAAGTCAAAGATACTGGAACCGAAACGGACTGTGTCGGTACAGCGTAAGCGTTGCCAACAGTAAGGTTACGCGGGTTGGTTCCGGTCGCCAACGCCGTAAAGTTGGCGTTTGTTACGTTGGTTGCAATGCTCGCGTAGCTTCGGCTTTCGGGTTCGAATGTATAGCCGCTCAGCGTTGGCGTAACCAGGTAGTTGCCGCCCGAAGTAGCGTTGAACGAGTATTGTCCATTCGAGTCAGTTGTCGTGCTACTGCTCGTCGTGCCGCTGAGTGCAACCGAGACTCCCGGAAGCGGACTTCCGCCGGACGTGATCGTTCCCGACAAGATAACGGTCGCTGCCGCCGTGTCGAAGTTATTCACAACAAGGTTGTCGATGAACCAGCCGCTGCCGATACCGGCGTTTGTTCCAACGTCTGAAGACGAATGGAATCGAACGTATACAGGCAGGCCGGTCGTGTTTCGGGTGCCGCCCGCAGCGAAATCGCCAAGAGCCGCACGAACGTGCTGAAATGATCCGGTGCCGTTCCAGGCCCTACGCCCTTGAAGAGGCGAACCGATCGCCGCACCTTCGATCATGCCGTTCAAAGCACCATTGTAAGCACCTTGAATGATGTAATCGTTTAGATCGAAAGTTGTTGAGTTGTTCGGAAATGGCGTCGCGTCTATCGGATCCGAAGTCGGAGCTCCTAGCACGATCTCGATCACTCCACCGTCAAACGTAGCCTCGGTGGTGTATCTGTGATCGAACTCGAGTACCGAACCACGTGATAATGTGAGTGGTCCGATCAAGGTTGCGAAGTTACTCGGAGCACCTTGTCCGGAATCAGCCGGATCGAAATCAGGTGCATACATCACGCTCGAATTCGAAGGTCCCATCAAGACATTCGGAACACGTTGAAACACAGGTTGACCGGTGTTCGGTGTTGTAGAATTGGTCAGCGAAGGCGTGAATCGTGCGTTTGCTGTACCGGCCTCGAAAGTTTCAAGGGCGAATATCTGAGCATTTGGTGTGGCCGTAAATGGTGCACCGACCACAGATTTAGTATTGCCTACGTTGCCTGTGTCAAGCTGATTGTTATTAGTGTCTCTTGCACGAACGATGTAGTAATACTGTTGTCCGGTTGTGAGTCCAATATCAGTTAATGACGTTGCCGACACGCCTTGAGCAATGCGGTTAGCGGTCGACGGTGCGAACGTCGGGGCAACCAGGTCATTGTCCAGACCAACATTGTTGACGCGATAGACATCGTAAACGATGCTGGCGGTCGGGTTTGTAGATGTTGCAGGCGACCAAATGACGGGCAAGCTGCTGCCGGTCTGCGGGTCCGAGACACTATCAGCACCAAAGAAAACCGGCGATACAACAGGTGCTGTACCGATGGTAACGGTTATGTTCTGCGTATTCGCACGGCCAACACAGTCGGCATTTCTACGTGCATGTACTTGATAGTAGTACGTGAAACCGCTATTAACGGCCGTATCGCTGTATGTCGTGCCTGCTTGCGTTGCGATAGTGGCGAACGGGCCGTTTGCCGACGTCGAGCGTTGGATCACATAGTCCGCTGCTCCCGGAGCTGCAGTGATCGTCACAGTTACGGTATTCGAAGCAGTATTCGACAGTGTAAACGTCGGAGGAGCGATGGGTCCGCTGGTTTCGCAAGCCGATACGGTCGTCGGGATCGTGAAATCCTCGACTACAGGGCCACTAGCTCCGGTTCCGCTGTTCGCTGAAGTTGCGTTCTGACCAACGCCATGGCTGGTAAATGCTCGCCAGATCACAGCGACATTCTCGCCGCCCGTGATCTCACGATCAGCAGCGATCATCGAATCGCGCATGTCGACAAAGGTTGGATTACACGGCGCCAACTGAAGTCCGCGAAGCGTGATCTTGTCCGCGAGTCGTGCACCGTTAGCGACGGACGTTGCGATCGGGCCGCTTCGTCGGCTGTAGTTTCCCGAAGCGATCTCGGCGGCAACTGCTCCGGGACGAACGATGTCCGAAGCATTGATCTTAGGCACATTCGGGAATACAGGTGTCGACGACGGACCGTCAGTTGCAAAACTCGATCGGTAGTTGATCGGATGGAATGTGTCGACAGACTGATATGGCCGATCACCGATGTAGAAAGTGGTGCCGCCGCCCGAACGACGCGTACCGTCAAAGAATATTCCGGGATAGGCATTGTTAACACGCTGTTTGACGATCATTAGTTCGCGCATGCTCCAAAGAACGCCGGCCCAAACTTCGCCAATGTCGTGAACTTCGTATGGTATGCCGCCCACATTCGGATCCGGTGCGACAATGTCGGTGTTAGTGTTCTTTCGCACATTCAGCGTGCCATTCGCGATCGAGCCATACGACCAGCGATAGTTCGTCAATGGCAGTCGGCGAATTCCTCTATCTAGATCACCGGTGAGATACTCGCCCTCGTTGTCGTCGTCAGCCATCGAAGATGCGATAAAGTCAGACCAACCTTCGCCCATACCGCCGGCTTCACCGACGAGAGGTGTTCCGAGGCAGCTTGTCAGGCCTTTGCCTGCTGAGCGGTTAGAAACACCATGGTATTGCTCGTGCGCGATAACGTCCCAATCAAAATCGCCGTCCGATCGACGGAAACCGCCGTCGGTGAACAAATACATCTGCATTCGTGGGCTGCTGCCGTCGTCGGGCGTTCCCATGTTCGCATTGTCTGTGCCTGAGCCGTCCTGTACCTCGGCAAAGATCGCGTCGCCGCCGGCTCCGCCCTTGCCAAAGTTGTCGAACTGGAAATTCCACATCGATTCGGTGAAACCGATGGTGTAGAGATAGTCGTGGGAAACGTTGTTGAAGTAGAACAGCGAAACTGTTCCGGGATAGATGTCCTGGTTAGCGGACGCTGGATACGTTACAGTTCCGCCGCCTGTGCCGCCGCCAGTGGCATCGACTCCGCCAAACTCATACGAAGCCGTGTACAGGAATCGAGGGTCTGTATACGACCGGATCGGAGAGTAACCCTTGATTCCGCTGGTCGAATTGTCGTCATTCTCGCGGTCATCGGAGACGCTGACGTTGTTGCCTTCTGTATAGCGGCTTTGAATTACGGAGTTCAGTACGCGACCATCGGCCAATGTGACAGGCGTTCCGATCGTAGTTACGTCAGCGGAAAATGGCTGAGCACCGCTGCCGCTAGGAGAGTTCTCTGCGAGGTTTCGGGTTTGGGCCTCAGCGGCCATCGTGTATCCCGAGACACGCGTTGCGGCTCGGTTTGTGTCGCCGACTGCGATCTCAGAGCCATTCGTTCCGGTCGGCAGATAGAACCAACCGAAAGGCGAGCCAGCTGTCGGGGAAGCTGCGCTTGGAAGTCCGCGAATCACCTGTCCCATGACCGCGGGGAAGGCCGCTTCCGTAAACGTCTGAACGCCCGAGCCGTTGAAATAGTTCGGATTCTCATTTCTGGCATTGATAATGCTGTATCGAAAGCGATTCGTGTCCGAGGCTTCCGCAAGGTACGTCGGTTGGCTATAAATGTAACTGCCCGGCGTTCCAGTTCTGGTTGCGCGACCGACACCGCCAACGCCTGATAGTGTCGCAGGCGCCGTATCAACTATTCGGCCGGCTGAGCCGCCGGGCTGATAGTATGTCTCGACCATGTTCTGAATATCGGGGCGGAAGGAACCGAGGCGGTTGTTGTTAACACCGCCTCCGGGGTGGTTTTGGAAGGCTGTGAGACTTAGTCGTTGTAGGGTCTCACCTGAGGCGGCATCGACAATTACTTGCCACATGATGCCGTAGTATTGCGGAGTGGAAATGACGAATTTATAAGCCGGACGGCCTTCGGTGCCGACAGGAAAGATAATGCGTTGGACTTTGATCTCATCAGAAACGCCGCCATTGGGCGCAAATGACTCGGCGCGTACATATTGCGGTTTCAAGTCTCCGTAGGTGGACAGAACGTCGCTCTCGCCAGTTGGCTGAAGGTCGTATGCGACATTCATCGAGGTCGTAGCGTTCTGCACGGCTTGTCCTGCCGTAAGCGAAAAACCGTCAGACATGCCGATCTGAGGATAGCTGAGGCCGCCGACGTTTACGATCTGGCCGCTCTTAGCTACATTGACCATAACTTCGCCCTGAAATACAGGAACACCTTCTACGGTCTGCTGAAAGACCATGATCGTGGTGCCTTCCTGCGTTGTTGCGCGGCTACGAAGCCGAAGCGTGTCGATGTCTTGCTGGCCAAGTCGAAACGCTCCGGCGTATTGAGAGATGAAATTTCTTGCGATCGTTTCCGGCAATTCGGTCGATGGTTCAGAAAGGTATCCCTTCGGATTCGATATGCGAGCCGGCGAATTCGTCAGCGGACTATAAATAACTGAAAGCTTGGCATCGGTACCGAGCTTTTGCTCAAGCGATCTCAACGCTTTTTGCTGCATTGGCGATGGATCGCTGATAACATTCTGAGCATTGACCGCTAAGCGGGCGTCAATGTGCGTAGGCATGTTGGGATCGGTGAACGGATTCAATTTATGTCCCGAAATATGTTTGTCCGAGTCGCCGTCTTGCGCGCTCGTTGAAATGGCCATTAAAAGTGCCGTAAACGATATTGCTGCCACGACGATAAGTGCGAGCATCCTTCTTAGGTCTGCTCCAAAAGGTTTAACTGATCTCATTTGTTCTTCTCCAATTTAAAATGAACTTCAAGCGGTAAACCGCAAAAAGCCCAAGCGCCTACCGGCAAGTGAAACGAGGCCAATCAAACAGATCGCTTGAGCAATGCCCACACTTTAAATCGGTATAGTTGAGTGAATCTTGAGGAAGACTTGAGAAATTGCCGGGATTCCTGAAGAATGGGCGTATTTATTGCTTGAATTGGTCTGGTGAACGGTCTGAAACGACCCGAATTGCAAGAACGAAAAGCGCAATAATGATCGCCGGCGAGAGCATCAGAAATGGATGTTCGCGAAGTTGAGCTGCGTTCAGCGTTTCGGCAAGCATATTCCCAAGACTTGGCTCGGGTTCTTGAAGTCCCACACCGAGGAACGAGAGGGCATTTTCCGCTAAGAGAAACACCGGCAAGAGTAGCGTGGCTTGTGTAATGAGGGGACGTGTTATGTTCGGGAGTATATGACGAAATAGAATCGCGAATGGCCTAACGCCCGTAGCGGTCGCCGCAAGAACAAACTCCCGTTCGCGTGTACTTTTAACCAAACCGCGCGCAAGTCTTGCCATTTCGCCCCAGCCTGCTAAAGCGAAAATGCTGATCAGCATTGCAGCGGCTCGAAGAGGCGGAAGTTCTAGCGGAAAGGCCGCTCTCGCAGCCAGTATGACTATGAGAGCCGGAAGGGCAATAACAGAGTCGGTAATTCCCATCAGCATTGAATCGATGGATCTCGGCGAATAGCCGCTAACGATCCCGATCATTATTCCGAGCATCGATGCCAATACAACGCTGATAAAACTCACGATCAATGAAAATTTTATTGCGTGCAGTAATCGTGCGAAACGGTCGCGGCCGAGATCGTCCGTTCCCAAGAGCATCAGTTTCGGACGCCCATCGCCGGGTTCAGTGCCAATCAAGTGAAGCTCCATCGGTATCACGCCGAACAACTTATATGGATGTCCCGAAACGAAAAATTCGACTCTTGCGTGGGAGGCTTCGTCGATCTCGTATCGGCGAGTAAGGGCGTCGACCATCTTCATTCCATAGACGGTTGGCCGTACGCTGAACGTGCCGTCAGTTTGTCTGAAAGAGATTCGTGATGCCGGTGCTGAAGGTGTCGAACGGTTTTGTTCGCTGTATTCGTTTGGGGAAAGTAGATCGGCAAATACAGCAGCCAATGCGATAGACGAACAAATTTGCTTCGGCTACTATCAGACATCTAACTCGGCGGTCCTCAGTCGTTTGTCGTTGATAAGTAAAATAACGTCCGCAAGCGTGTTGAATAGCCAGACTCCGATACTGATCGCGAGCACTACACCCATCACGACCGGAATGTCACGCGAACGAACGGACGAGACCAGCAGGGAACCGATGCCCGGACGTCCCAGCACGCTCTCGGCGATGATCGATCCTCCTAGCAAAGCACCAATAGAAAGGCCGGCGACCGTGATCAGCGGACCTATCGATGGCCTGATCGCGTGCCGCATCAGGATCGAGAATTCACTTAGCCCCTTAGACCTCGCTACAACGATGTAATCCCTCGACATTGTCTCCGCCAACGACGAGCGGAACTGAGCCAAAAAGATCCCAACAAGCGGAATGGCGAGGACAACAATGATCGAACCTGTTCCGGCAACCGTTCCTACCGAAGCGGCAATTGCCAGTGCTACAACGGCCAATACTATGCGAGGCACCGAATTTGTAATTGTTACTATTAGCTCGGCAATCATATCGATCGTCCGATGTCTCGTATAGACCGCGATGATCGACACCAACAGCGAAACCGCGATCGCCATAGCAAATGCGGCAATACAGACAGTTAGTGTACTCATCAGCCGCGTCGAGACAATAGTGCTGACAGGAGTTTTAAATGTTATCGATTCGCCCAGGTCACCCCTCACAACGCCAGATAGCCAATTTGCAAAGCGCGTCGCAAATGGCTTGTCGAAATCGAAGTCGCTCTGCAGTTTAGCGATCGTCTCAGCGGAAACCTGCGGATTATCACGCAGGGCCGCAAATGCATCGCCGCCGGCACTTGAAAGCAGTCCGAACGAAAGGGCCGAGACGATCAAAACCATCAGGATCCCTTGTATGCACTTTCTGATCAGAAGCTTGAACATTGTAAGGACGCGATCGTGCCATTATTGCAGAATATACGTTTTGCTGTACAGAAGCTGTGGTCCGTAATAGCCCTAAAACTCCGAATTCGGCTACAATGGTTGCGAAAAGTAGGTGTGACTATGATCAAGAAAATAGCTGTTTCAAGCATCGTTTTCGTGTGGGTTCAGTTCGTAATTAGTTGCGGTGGCCCGGTACCCGCGAACAAGGCCGAAAGCGAGAAGCCGGTGCGCGGCGGTTCGATGACATATCGATTGAGTAATCCGCCGACTACATTGAACTACTTGGTTGCCGTCGACGAACCGTCGTACATCGCATCTTTCATAATGCTGACGAGCCGCCTGGTAGATTTTGACCACAAGGAGCAAAAGTACGTGCCGGCGCTTGCGGAATCATGGCAATTTACTGACGCTGAGCAGCGCACGGTATTGGTCAAGCTTCGCAGTGATGCAAAATTCTCCGATGGTTCGCCGATAACGGCAGAAGACGTTGATTTTACGCTCAAAGCAATGTACGACGACCGGACAAAGGCAGCGGCATGGAAAGACGCTATGTTGATCGGTGACAAACAAATGTCGATCAAGATCATCAGCCCAACCGAATTTCAGGTTGCGCTACCGGAGAAAGTTGCATCGGTCGAAAACTATTTCGTAAACGTCGGCGTTTTGCCAAAGTCTGTTCTAAGTAAGGAAATGGAATCCGGCAAGCTTTCCGAGATTTGGAAGCTAACCGCGGATCCAAAGTCTGTTGTTTCCAGCGGAGCCTTTGTCGTCGATTCGGTCAAGGCGGGCGAAAGTGTTACTTATTCTCGTAATCCACACTATTGGAAAACGGATGGAGCCGAGAAACTGCCGTATCTCGATAAACTCACCCTAGAGGTCGTGGCCGATGCGAACAACGTCCTGACTCGCTTGGAACAAGGTACGATGGACGTATTTGACCGTATGCGGCCCGCCGATCACGCAACGCTTGCAGGCCGACAGTCAGCGATCAAAGCGTCGGACGCAGGCCCGGGACTTTCGACGGATCATATCTGGTTCAATCTAAATCCTGCCAAGGCAAATGGCGAGCGTCTCGACAGCGGTGCGAAGTATAAGTGGTTCAGCGACAAGCGTTTCCGACAAGCGGTCTCTCATGCGATCGACCGTACTACGATCGCTGCCACTACATTGCGCGGGCTCGCGTCACCAATGAGCGGCTTCGTTTCGCCCGGCAATAAAAAGTGGCTCAGCGAATCTCTTCCTCCGATAAAAACGGACGTCGCCAGGGCCAACGCCCTTCTGAGCGAGGCAGGATTCGTGAACAAGGGTACCGCCGAAGCGCCCGAACTATATGATGCTACGGGCGTCAAGGTGGAGTTTTCGCTGCTGGTTCCGGCCGAAAATGAGCCGCGAAAGTTGATGGCTGCGGTAATTCAAGAGGACCTCAAAAAGATCGGTATCACAATGCAGGTCGTTCCGCTCGAAGTGCAAGGCGTTACTGAGAGATTTGGCAAGTCGTTTGAATATGAAGCAGTACTTTTTGGCCTTTCGGTAAGTGATCTTGAGCCATCATCGTACAGCAATTTCCTGCTGAGCAAAGCCGCAACGCATCAATGGCATCCGTCGCAGAAGGTTCCTGCCACAGATTGGGAACGTGAGATCGACCGGCTCGTCGGAGAACACTCTACCGAGACCGATCCGGCCGTGCGAAAGCAAAAGTTCAACGAGATCCAAGGAATAATGGCAGACGAATTGCCGGTTATCCCAATCGTGGCTCGTCACGTAGTTGCCGCCGCGAATAGCCGAGTCGGAAATTTTTCTCCAAGTCCGATATTGCCGTATTCCCTTTGGAATATAGACAAGGTATTTGTAAAAGACGCTGTTCGGTAAATTTGTCTAGATCAGTCCATAGTTCGATCCGCAATTTTGCTTATGGCGTGTTGCGAGTAGAAGCGATCCTATTTCGCTCGTTAGTGACCGATGTCATAGTTTATTGCGTCCGAATCCATCGTGATGTTTAGGTAGGAGGTAATTTCATGAAAAGCATTTTACCGACGCTGTTTGTCCTTCCGCTGTTTGCGGTCGTTTGTTTCTCGCAAGAACCGAGTCCAACGCCGGCTCCGACGCCAATTCCGCAATCGGTCCTCATCGAAGAGCAAAAGAAACTTTACGAACTGCAGACTCAGCTACTGAAAGCCCAGACCGAATATTTGAAAGCCTACGCCGACGCGGCCGGTAACAGTTCCATCAGTCGCGACACAGCAGGTGGAAAGATCACGTATAAGTATGAGGATAAGCCGATATTTGAGGTGATCGACCTCAGTTATGATGCGTTAGACGAGATAGCTGGCAAGGCCGGCGATCGAATTCGCCCTTTCTCGGCGGGGTATGAGCGTATTGTTATATTCGACGACCGCGATTTCGCCGCATTGTCACGATACCGAATGTATCGTGAAGAGGCGAGGTTGGCATTGGCGAATTATGAAAAGTTGATGAAGGACATTGAGGCATTCGCTGAATCTGACCAGAAACGAAATCCAATAAATTTGGAATCGACCGACCAAGTTCGGCAGAACCCGTTAATTACAGCTCTTGGTTCGATCAGCATCGCCGAATCTGCTCTCAAGTCAGCCGCCCAACTGATATCGCTGTTTCGCACCGAAACCGAGATCACGCAATCTAAAGTTGAGATCGATCAGCGAACTGTAAATACGGTGATGGCAGGCGTCCTGCTCAAGGACGGCCG
>CALMPJ010000124.1 GCA_937871585.1 uncultured Acidobacteriota bacterium
TCTTCTTTCGTCACGCCTACCTTCTCGTCCAGATCGAATTTCCCCAGCCGAACCTGCTCCATCAACGCCATCGCGATCGGCAGTTTGTAAACCGACTGCATCGGATAGCGTCCGTCCTCATTCAGAAACGCCGCCTCGCCCGTCTCAAGCACGACCGCCGCAACGCCAACCTTCCCGCCCGCAGCCTTCGCGATCTCAGCAAACTGCTTCTCCAACTCCGCATCACGCTTATACTTAAGCCGTGCCAAAGGTGTTGCAACCGGTATCGGCAACGTCGTCGGCACCTCAGTCTCCGGAATAACGCCGCCACGACACCCCAAGCTCGTCAAAGCAACCGCCACCGCAAATCCAAACAATAACAAACCCCTCATCCCGCCAATCCTACTCGCCAACGCGTCTAAACACAAGATTCCACCCGCTCGAAACCCATGTAAGAACCGGAAGCAACGGTTGCGGCTTCGGCAACCGTCGCTCCCGGTTCTAACTTCGCTGTTGCATTTATGATACATCTATGCCATACTTGATAATAGCCATTTCACTTAGGCTAATTTATACAAGGAGACAAAATACACATGGCAAAGTCGGAATTTGAATTTGGGGATCAGGATTACGGGTCGGCATTCGGTTGGGATCCGGGCGAGGAGGATCGGAAGGAGCGGGAGAAGATACTCGAAAAGGCTAAGAAAAAAGATCCGGCGGCACATCGGGTCATTCCCAGCATGTTGTATTTGAAATCGATGAGCGAGTTTGTCGAAGATTGTCAGTATGCGGGCGAGCTTGAACAGATGTTTGGACCGCTCTGGCTTGAGAATGAGGTCGCCGTGATGTACGGAACGCCCGGAACCGGAAAGAGTGTGTTGGCGATGCAGATCGCTGAAAGCATCGCCCGTGGAACTCGTATCTCGCCGTTTGATACCGTTAAACGCCGAAAGAAACTCAGGCCAAAACGAGTGCTTTATCTCGATTTCGAATTAACCCGCGAGCAGATCGCTCTTCGATATTCCGTACATAACGGCACGAAATTAGTCGAGCCGTACAAATTCGCCGATGAGCTTTTCCGTACCGAAATGTATTGGAATGGCTACATAGACGATGGCTACGAAGATTTTACGGATATGTTGTTTGATAATATTCGACTGCTTATCGAGGAGAATGGCATTCAGGTGTTGATCATCGACAACATATCCTATCTAAGCCGTAAGTCCACCTCGAATCCTGCGGTCGCGGCCAAAGTGATGGGCCGTTTGCAGCAGCTTAGGCGTGAAAAGTTCGTGTCGATTCTGGTCATCGCTCACACACCCAAACATCCCGATACAAAACCGCTAAAAGAAATGGACATTCAAGGCTCGATCGACCTGGTCAAATTTGCGGATTCGATGTTCGTCCTTGGCAAGAGCCGAGTTGGTGCGAATTATTTCTACCTTAAGCACATTAAGTCACGTTCCGGAGTCAAGTTTGGCGAAAATGATGAGGTCGCCGTGTTTCAGATCGCCAAACGAGATGTTGCCGCGACGTTCGGTTTAGAAAGCAAAGGAACCGCGAACTTTCTATCGGCCAAGTTCGTTGCTTATGAAGCAGAAACGGATCATGTTTCGTTTGTTTTTACTCCGCAACGTCAATCAAATTCATGGCGAAGAAATGCTCGTCGCGTTGAGAAGGCTCGGGCAATGGCGAGAAATGGAATGGGTGTTGTGCTGATCGCAAAAGCTCTACGAACGAGCCAGAGTTCCGTTCATAGTATGCTGAAATCCGGCTAGGTATAAGAATTTGTTATGGATTTTTCGGCGCCCGAAGTTGTGTTTTCGAGGCCAGCGCAAGTTTTTCTTGTAAGGTATTGATTCGATGAGACTTAGAACAAATCGTTAATATGCAAAAATGACGAAAAACGACTGTTTTAAGGATGCAAACTGAAAATTTGAACGATTTGTGGTGAAATGAAAGTAGTGGAAAACGACCTGTTCAAAGTATTATTCGACGAGACCGAACGGCGGCCGATGACGGTTACCGAGCTGACGGCCGAGGCGAAGGCCGTGATCGAGCAGACGTTTTCGAGCGTTTGGGTCGAGGGCGAGGTCGTGAATTTTGTTCAGGCGTCGAGCGGACATTGGTACTTCAACTTGAACGACGGCACTTCGCAGATCAAATGCGTCTGTTGGAAAGGCACGAATTTTAAGATCAGATTTAGGCCGCAAAACGGCATCGAGGTTCGAGTTCGCGGAAAGCTGACGCTGTATCAGGCACGCGGCGATTTTCAACTGCAGGTCGAATCACTTGAGCCTTCGGGCGAAGGAGCCTTAAAAGCGGCGTTCGATCAGATAAAGGCGAAACTCGACGGCGAAGGCTTGTTCGCGCCGGAACTGAAACGCCCGATGCCGTTCTATCCGACGCGCATCGGCGTCGTTACGACAAAAACCGGAGCTGCATTTCACGACATAATGAACGTCCTAACACGGCGTTCGCGGACGGTGAGCGTACTGCTCGCACACGCCCAAGTTCAAGGCGAAGGTTCGGCTGATTCGGTTCGAAACGCCATCGAACGACTAAACGCCTATAACGATCTCGCCACAACGAAAGAGAAACTCGGCGTACTAATTGTCGGACGCGG
>CALMPJ010000125.1 GCA_937871585.1 uncultured Acidobacteriota bacterium
AATGCTCGACCTGAACAAGTCCGTAAGAGTGACCCGCGGCGCGCGGTAGTCTGAATCGCATTTACTATGCCCAAAGATTCTCGAATTGCTATCATGTCTGAGAATTTCCATTGAGGTTTCAACCAAATAGGCTTAAACTTTTGAAATCGAAACAGAACCAGACAGGGAGACGCAGATGGAAGTTGAATCAACGAGTTTTTGTGTTCCGCTAAAGATCACGGGCAAAGTCCTTTTTTGGGCAACTCTTGCCTTTGCGTCAGTTGTGAACACTCATGCCGCTACCTTTACTGTGTCAAATACTAATGATGGCGGAATGGGGAGTTTCAGGCAGGCGGTTATAGACGCTAATAATAATCCCGGCGACGACATTGTTGCATTTCAGATCGGATTAACTGGGACCATCGTATTAACCACGGGTGAAATTGTTGTATCGAGTAATGTAGCGATAAGCGGTCCCGGAGCTGACGTTTTGTCAGTCAGTGGGAACTCCGCATCGAGAGTGATAAGAGTTTCGGCGAATTCTGTCGTGAGTATTGCAGGTCTTACGATAAGTCAAGGCGGCGGCGTTACGACCGGCGGCGGAATATTAAATGCTGGAACGTTAAGTATCAATCGTTCTCGGATTGTTGACTCAAATTTATCCGCGGGAGGTAACGGCGGCTCCGGTGCAGGTATTGCTAATGAAGTTACTGGGACGCTCGACATTTCACTTAGTACGATTTCGAACAACACTTTGCCGGGTGCTCTCACGATCTCAACGGTCGGCGGTGGCGTTGACAATCGGGGAGTGCTCAATGTGGTCCAAAGTACGATCTTTTCAAACGCAGCTAGAACTGGCGGAGGTATTTACAATTCGGGCACCGCGACATTGAAGAATTGCACCCTTTATGCGAACCGAACACCTTCAAGTTCAACAGGAATTGGAGGCGGAATTTATTCATCTGGCACCCTAACTTTAGAAAGCACTACAATCGCGAGTAACAATGCGTCAAATCAGAGTGGCGGAGGAGGAGTAAGTATCCAAAGCGGAACCGCCTCGTTCCTCAATACGATCGTTGCGAATAACACCATCAGTTCGCTCGGGACTCCATCAGATGTGCGAGGTTCGGCAACGTCCCAAGGATATAATTTAATTGGAAACGCGAATGGGAGTAGTGGATGGCTAGGAACGGATCTGTTGAACCAAGACGCTCGGTTGACTCCTCTTGGCAGTTACGGTGGATTTACACAAACGGTTGCTTTGCTTCCAGTTAGTCCAGCCATAAACTCGGGTCAGAATTCGAACTTAGATAGGGATCAAAGGGGGTCCGCACGTGTTGTTGAAGGAACCATAGACATTGGATCGTATGAAAGAAACATTAATGTTTCACCAACCACGCTGCCAAATGGTGTGGCGGGCACCGCTTATTCGCAAACGATCTCCGCTAGTCGCGTACCGAATCCGATTCAGATCGTAAATGTTGACTCCGGCTCGCCGTACAGCATTTTCCCACCGTTTTCATTTACCTTATTTGACGGAGCATTACCGTCGGGTATAGTGCTTTCGTCAAATGGCACTTTGTCGGGAACACCCGCGGCGATCGGAAGCTTTCCTTTCACAATTAAGATCGTCGACTCGGACGGAATGACCGAGTTCGTGGATTACAGTTTGGTGGTCACTTGCGGCAGTTATCTACTTGACCAAACGAATCAATCATTTACTGCGACTGGTGGGACTGGTTCCGTATCTGTTTCTGCTGCAGCAGGGTGTACATGGTCAGCAGTTAGCAACGATGCATTTATTGTCGTTACAAGTGGCGGATCTGGGAATGGGAATGGAATTACCAATTTTACGGTGCAATCAAACACAGGACCGGCTAGAGTTGGCTCAATTTCTATCGCCGGGCAGACCGTTACGGTTAATCAAGCGTCAGGCTGTACTTTTGATCTGTCGTCTTCGGGGTTGAACGCACCCACGAGTGGTTTGAATGGTAACTTCGGCGTTAGTACGAGTGCCGGCTGCTCTTGGACTGCAACCAGCAATCAAGGTTGGTTGAGTGTTATCTCAGGTACTGGAAATGGAAATGGAAGCGTTTCTTTTTCGGTTGCTCCGAATACAGGTGCAACCCGAGTCGGAACTATTATAACCGCGGGTCAGACCTTTACTGTTACTCAGGCTCCTCTTTGTACTTTCTCTCTGTCGTCAAGTGGAACAACCTTCAACCCTATTGGCGGTAGCGGTAGCTTTAATGTAACCGCTTTTGACGGCTGCGCCTGGAATGCGACTTCGGATTCAGCTTGGCTGACCATTAATACCGGTTCTGGAAATGGTAACGGCTCTGTTTCGTATTCGGTGAGTCCGAATGTTCAACCGCAAAGGACTGGCGTTATCACTGTTGGAAACCAGACGTTTAATGTAATTCAGAATTCAGGATGTTCCTTTGCACTTTCTTCGTCGTCAGCTTCGATTCCGGCCAACGGCGGGATCGGGAGTTTTGATATAAATACAGGAGCCGGTTGTAATTGGACGGCCCAAAGCAAGTCGGCGTGGGTGACGATTATATCTGGTAGTAGCGGCTCAGGTAGTGGCATGATCCAGTATTCGGTCGGGCCGAATACTGGAGGTTTCAGATCTTCTACGATAACGGCTGGCGGGCAAAGTTTCTCCATCAATCAAGCTCCGCAGATCAAAACAGTATTCGAGCTCGACGGTGATCAGAAGACGGATTTAGCGATCTTTCGTCCGAATGGGGCATCGTCGGAGTGGTGGTTGCAGCGGTCTGCTAATGGCAGCGTATTTGCGACGCAGTTTGGGGCGACGACGGATACTATTGTGCCGGCGGATTATACTGGGGACGGGAAGACTGATGTTGCGTTTTGGCGGCCTTCGACCGGGAACTGGTTCGTGCTGAGAAGCGAAGATCTGACGTTCTTTGCTGCTCCTTTTGGTGCGAATGGCGACACGCCTGTGCCGGCGGATTATGACGCTGACGGGAAGGCCGATGTTGGGGTTTTCAGACCAACAGACAATACTTGGTACATTCAGCGTTCGAGTGACAATGGGACGACGATACAGCAGTTTGGGACTACGGGCGATGTGCCTGTGAACGCCGACTACGACGGTGACGGCAAAGCCGACATCGCGATCTATCGACCGAGCCTCGGCCAGTGGTGGTTGTCGAGAAGCACGGCGGGAACGATCGCCTATACATTCGGCTCTTCAACCGACAAGACTGTTGCAGGCGATTATACAGGCGATGGCAAGGCTGACGTAGCGTTCTGGCGACCGAGCACCGGCGAATGGTTCATACTCCGAAGCGAAGACTCTTCGTTCTTCGGCTTCCCATTCGGCACCACAGGCGACACGCCTGTCCCCGGAGACTACGACGGTGACGGCCGCAACGACGCGGGCGTATTCCGTTCGTCAAACTCGACGTGGTACATCAACCGCACGACTGCCGGCACGCTCATTCAGCAATTCGGCACGACCGGCGACATGCCGTTGCCGAATGCGTATGTGAGATAAGAAATTAGCCACGAACGAACACGAACAAGACACGAACAGGAGAAATTCTTGTTCGTGTCTTTTGTGTTTGTTCGTGGCTGAATTCTTACGCTGCTAAGACAGGCTAGGCAGCCTGTCTTACGGTACTGTAAATATTTGTTGAAACTCGTATGGCAAGAAACTTATAATAAATGTAAAGCTAGTGTCCGACCCTCTTCCTAGATCAAGCTTTTCAAGGGGAAATTTTCATAAATATGCAGAAATTCGTTGTTAGGCTGCTGTGCGGTTCGACTACCGCTCTATTCTTGGTAATTTTTCTGATCGGGACCGCGTCGAGACCGACATTCGCAGCAAATGGAGATGTGCTTTGGAGTGATGTTGATGCGCGATCGTTATCAACGAATGCGGACCGACGTATTATTCCTGAGCGATATCGGACCGTAAGGCTCGACAAACTGGCGTTGAGCAATTTGCTCGCGCTGGCTCGTCCGGAGTTTGAGCATGACTTTGAGGGAGGTTCGAATGTTATCGAGTTGCCGATGCCGGATGGTGGCTTTGCGAAGTTTCGATTTTTCGATTCGCCGATAATGGAAACGGAACTTGCGGCAAAATATCCCGAGATACGGACGTTTAGCGGACAGGGAATCGATGATCCGTCGTCACTTGTCAGATTTGATGTCACGCAGAGAGGCTTTCACGCGATAGTGCTTCGGCCTGAGGGCAGCGTCTATATCGATCCTTATGCGTTTGGCGATACAGACAATTACATTTCCTACGACAAGCAGGATTTTGCAACGGATAAGCAATTCGTTTGCTTGACGCAGAACTTAAGCGACCTTTCTAAGGAACTACGGCCAAGAAAATGGCGGTCGCCGTTTGGATCCGAAGACGATCTTGTGAACAACGGCGGAACTCTTCATACATATCGACTGGCGATGGCGGCGACCGGTGAATACACAGCTTTTCACGGCGGAACTGTTCCGCTCGCAATGGCGGCTATCACGACCACAGTTAACCGAGTCAATGCCGTTTACGAACGCGATCTTTCAGTTCGGTTGACGCTGATCGCAAACAACAACCTGATCGTTTACACGAACGCCGGCACCGATCCGTATGCGAACACTTCGGGCGACCTGACGGCGAATCAGAACAATATCAACACCGTGATCGGCACTGCGAACTATGACGTGGGCCATTTAGTAGGAACGGGCGGCGGAGGTGTTGCCCAGCTCAATTCGCCGTGTACGACCAGCAAGGCGAGAGGGCTGACCGGTTCGCCGGCACCGATCGGTGATCCGTTCGATATTGATTATGTTGCTCACGAATTGGGGCACCAGTTCGGCGGGAACCACACGTTCAACTCGACCAATAGCAGTTGCGGCGGTGGGAATAGGAATGCATCAACGGCGTATGAGCCCGGTAGCGCTTCGACCATACAAGGTTACGCAGGAATTTGCGGCACGTCCGACCTGCAGCGGAACAGTGATGATTACTTTCACATCATTAGCCTTGAGGAAATGACGACGTTCATTACCGGAGCGACCGGCGAAAGCTGCGACGTTGATACTTCAAACGGCAACAGTGTTCCAGTTGTAACGGCGGCACCGGCTTGTACGGTACCGATCTCGACGCCTTTCAGCCTGACAGGATCGGCAACGGACGCGAATGGCGATGCACTCACTTACACCTGGGAAGAGTATGATCTTGGTGCGTCAACAAATGCTCTTCCAAACACCGACGCGAGCGGAGGTGCGAGGCCGATATTTCGTTCTTA
Source organism: uncultured Acidobacteriota bacterium (assembly GCA_937871585.1). Lineage (GTDB taxonomy): Bacteria > Acidobacteriota > Blastocatellia > Pyrinomonadales > Pyrinomonadaceae > OLB17. The sequence goes on from CALMPJ010000125.1 coordinate 5,259, forward strand.
TAGAGCTACGACTACAGGAGCGACGCGCACATTCCCGTCGCTGCCATTTATCTTGAGCAATGCAAATGTTCCGCCGTCGACATTTTCGGGCACCAATGCGGTTGGTACGGTTTGCTCAAGCGGAAATTGCTTGACCGGTGAATTGCTTCCGGCGATCACCAGGACGATGCAGTTTCAGTTAACTGCTCGTGACAATCGTACCGGCGGCGGTGCTGTCCGAAGCGCACAAACTGCCGTAACCGTTTCGGCAGCAGCCGGACCGTTCGCAGTTACCTCGCCAAACACCGCAATTTCGTGGGCTTCGGGAGCGAATCAAACCGTCACCTGGAATGTTGCCAGCACGACCGCGGCACCTGTTAGCTGCCCGAACGTAGATATTCAACTTTCGACAAATGGCGGAACTTCATTTACGACGATACTCGCCGCGACACCGAACGACGGCACCCAAAGCGTGCTGATACCTTCAAATTCAACGACAACCGCGCGTATCAAGGTCCAATGCTCAACGAGTTGCTGGTTTGATGTTTCGAACGCGAATTTCACGCTTCTGCCGCCGACCGCTGCCGGTGTGTCTGTCGACGGGCGTGTTACCAACGAACTCGGGTTTGGAGTTGGACGAATGATCATTTCGCTTACAGATCAAAATGGATTGGTTCGAACGGCGTCGACGAATTCGTTTGGATATTTCCGTTTCGACGAACTGCCATCCGGAGCGACGTATGTAGTAACCGGAAGTTCGAAGCAGTATTCGATCGAATCTCAAGTGATCACTGTTACCGATCAGATCACCGATCTGACGTTGACCGCCGTCGCAATTTAGAACTCATTTTACATTTGATAAAAGAGGGGGTTGGCACGAACAGGAATGGTTCTTGTTCGTGTCTTTTTGTGTTAGTTCGTGGCTAAATTCTTACGCTGCCAAGACAGGCTAGGCAGCCTGTCGTACAATTCGATCAATTTTGCTACACTTTTCGGTTTGATGTCTGAGGTTTGGAACAAGCTGAGAACGACGCTGGCGATGATCAAGTTTGAGCATACGCTGTTTGCGTTGCCGTTTGCGTTTTTGGGTGCGATATTGGCGGCGAACGGTCTGCCGACGTGGCAGCAGATCGTTTGGATCACGGTTGCGGTGGTCGGCGCGAGGTCGGCGGCGATGACTTTTAATCGGATCGTCGATCGCGATATTGACGCAGCAAATCCAAGAACAGCGGGGCGTGAGATACCGAGCGGCAAGCTATCTGTTGGATTTGCGTGGGTGTTCCTTTATATATCGATCGGCATATTTCTGCTGGCTTCGTATTCGCTGAATTGGCTGACATTCGCGTTGTCGCCGGTGGCGTTGATCGTCGTGCTCGGTTATTCGTATGCGAAAAGATTCACGGCGTTTGCTCACGTTGTGCTTGGTCTGGCTCTCGCGATCTCGCCGTCGGCGGCTTGGATCGCCGTTCGCGGCTCACTGGACGAGGAAGTTCCGCTGCTATTGTCGCTGCTCGTGTTGATGTGGACCGCCGGTTTCGATGTGTTGTACGCGTGTCAGGATTCGGAATTTGACCGAAAGGCAGGACTGCATTCGATACCGGCAAGATTCGGAATTGCGAGATCGCTTTGGATCGCAAGGCTCTTTCACTTTCAGGCATTCATCGTGTTGTTGTTGTTATATTTCGCGACAGGTTTGGGCTGGCCGGCTCTTGTCGGAGTCGGTCTAGTCGGGGCTCTGCTCGTTTATCAGCACACGCTTGTCAAAGCGAACGATCTCTCGCGATTGAACGCCGCGTTCTTCACGACGAACGCATTTGTCAGCGTGATCTTGCTCGCGTCGTTCGGGACAGCGGTGTTTTTAAACGTATGATCGCAGATAAGAAAAACCACGTCGCCGAGGTAACGAAACGGTTGAAAAAGCTATACCCGAATGCGGCTGTCGAACTCGACTATGGCAGCGCATTTGAGCTGATGATCGCGTCGATCCTTGCTGCTCAAAATACTGACGTGAACGTCAACAAGATCACGCCCGTGCTGTTCAATAAGTACAAAGGGCCGCAGGATTTTGTTGAGGTAGCTCAGGAAGAATTAGAAAAGGACATCTACGCCTCGGGATTTTTCCGCCAGAAAGCCAAGTCGATCAAGGCTGTCAGCCAAAAGCTGATAGATGATTTTGGCGGTAAGATGCCCGAAACGATGGACGAAATGCTGACGCTGCCGGGCATCGGTCGAAAGACCGCGAACGTCGTCCTAGGCGAAGCTTTGGGCGTCGCCTCCGGAATTGTCGTCGATACGCACAATCTTCGTCTTTCGAAACTACTCGGCATCTCCGACCAAAAGACCGCAGATAAGGTCGAGAAAGAATTACTCGAACTCGTGCCGAAGAAAGATTGGATCAAATACGGCCAGCTCGTCACGTGGCATGGCCGCCGCGTTTGCAATGCAAAAAAGCCAAAGTGCAGTGAATGCACCTTGGCCGATATTTGCCCATCGAAGGTCGAAATTAGTTGAATGCTGCCGGATCGGCAAACGGCGACGAAACTGCGATGTCGATGAATTGCGGCATCAATTTGTCAGTGCCTTTGCGAAATTTGTAGACCTGTTCAAATCGAGTCTTTACCTCAGCCAATTTCGGATCTTTCGTATCTTCGGCGATCTTGAAAGCACGAGCATATGCGTCCAACATTAGGTCGATCGCTCCGTCGACACGTGCCTTTTCAGCATTATCTTTCGACAGCTTGGAATAGACTTGTTCGTAATAGGCGGCAACGAAGTAATACGGTTCGATAGATTTTCGGATGCTCGAATCGTACTTGGTGGTTTTCCACATATACGAGGCGGCGGTTTTCATATCTGTGCCCTGAAGTGCCGAGGCGCTGAAATAAGCCAGCCACGCGAGAGCTTCATCTTTGGTCGCGAACGGAGCGAAACTTTGCGGCGCTTTGCCGGCCGAGATCAGCTCGGTTGCCTTGTCACTGTAAGTCACGATCAGCGACGAATACGACTTGTCGCCCGCGGCAATTGCATTAAACCCTGCGTAACCGAGATTCATCAACACCGAAACGTTCTCAGGCTGGTCGGCAATTATATCTTTGCCAAAGGAAAACGCATCGGCAGCCTTTTTCGCATCGACCGCTTTGTAGAAAGCGTCGAGACGATATTCTTCGACAAATTTCTTGACCTTTGCTGTGTTCTCGTCCTTTTCGGTGCCGAACCGCGCGATGTACTCTTTGCCGATCTCGTACGATTTCGCAAGATCCGCAGGAGTGTTCGCTTTCATAAGCGCGGCCATTTCTTTGATGAGATCGTTCTTGGACCGTTGCTTTTGAGCGATGGCGGTCATAGAGATCGAGGCCACTAATAACGTAAGGAGCACAAACTTAATAGAATTGTATGTAAAACGCATATTCAAATCTTATCATCTCAGCAGAAGCCATTCATACTTCGGGCAATTGGTAAAAGATGGTATGTGAGGCCGTTAGGTTCGCTGCTTCGTATAGGTGTTTGATAAATATGCGATCGAAGCTTACGTCATCAAGAGCTGCCGCTTTATCATCGATCTATGCCAAGTGGCCGTATTCACGATATCGTCACCCTAATACTGACAGTACCTGCGAGCATTGGTGCGTTTATTTGGTTTCGCGAAGCTTGGCCTGCGACTGTGGTCGGCGCGGCGTTTTTGTTCGGCGGCATGGTATTCGGACCTGACCTTGATACCAAGTCAAAACAGTACTCGCGATGGGGCATTTTCCGCTTCTTGTGGATGCCGTATCGAATGTTCTTCAAACATCGCTCTCGGTTCACGCACGGATTGCTATTCGGTTCGCTGTTTCGAGTGATCTATTTTATTGGTGTGGTCACGCTATTGATGTATGTGATCAGCCTTGCGTGGACCGGGATTTCGGACGATTCGGTGCCAGATATTCGCAACTTTGCAAGGGCCTGGCAGATGATCGCGGAGCTGGCAAATAAATATTTAGGCGAGGATTTTTTGATACTGAGCTTCGTTGGCCTGTGGTTGGGCGCAGCGAGCCACACATTCTCGGATATGGCGATAACTTACATTAAAACCGGAAAGGTCGAGAGAATGTTCTAGCCTTTGCCAGTACGTGCGGCGAGAAGGCGTGTGGCATGGCGGCGAACGGCTTCGGGTACGTTTCGGTCTTTTGACAAGCCGACCAAGTCGCGAAGTTGGAGTTTCGACATTATCGTCATCGAGTTTGCGAGCGGCGTTCGCGGATTCTTCGCAAGGTTGAGCGAGATCGTGTAGCTGCGGCCCCATTGGCGATTCATCGCGATCTGGCGAAGAATGTCTTCGCTTACAGATTTCATCGTTGCGACCATTTCAACTTCTTGCTCGGTGATCTTCGGATTATTGATAACAGCGCTCGAAACAAGCTTGTTCGGGTCGCGAATAAGAATATTACGAGCCTCACGGTCGCCTTTCATTCCGAGTTTGACGCGATCCTTGACGCCCATCTTCATGACGCGATTGATCATGGAGATGCGGTCGCCCGTCACCTCTTCTTCTTCGTTGGCGATCTCGCCTAGGATCTTGTCCAGAGTCGCCTTTCGTTGAGCTTCGGTCTCTTCGTAGATCTCTTCGATGAACTCGAGACCGAGCCACGAATCGTCAGTATCTTTATCAAGAACCTCGATATGCGACGCCAAAAACAAGGCATCATCTGTCGAGAAGCCGGCCTCATCGAGGTGCTCTGCAAACTCGCTTTTCTCGATGAACTCGGCCGCCGCCTCTTTCCCTTGAGCACGAAGTTCGCTGGCGATCTGTTCGGCGCCGCGTTCTTTTTCGAAGAACTCGCGTTTTGTTTCGGAGGCTCGACGTTCGGCTTCGGCGGTGCGATTTGGGTTCGCGATGATGGCGTCGATGATCGCGGGTTCGCGAATGAGCAGCTGCTGATTGAGCGAGATCAGCTCGAGAAGACTGCCGGTCGTGGCAATACGTGCAAGCTTGGCGATCGCGTTCGAAGGCGTCAGGTTATTCGCGATGACCGCCTCGTGCAATGCCGCAGGCATCTCGGGCTGCGTGGCAAAATGGACGAGAACCGACGTCGGAGCCTCCGGAGAACTAAGCACCGGAATTATCGCACCATTATCCTGATCGCGAAGCGTCGCCGCCGCATTTTCACGAAGCTCGGCATCGTCGCTTGATACGAGATGTACCAAGATCTCGAGCAGATCAGCCTGCGGCAATGGCAAAACACCGCGCGACGCAGCTACCTGCGCGGGGCGCGGGGCTGTGCCGCCGGTAATGGCACGTACAACCGGATTTGATGAAGTTATCTCCATGCCAAGAGCAATGACCGAAACAACACCCAGCTTGATCGTTTTTAACAGGAATCGCCTGTGGAAGAACAGCGAAAAACTATGTTACCACAGAACTTAAATATTCTTGACTAACATTTTTTATTACAATAGTTTAGTAGTTGGGCCAGATAGCCTTTTTATCACACCCCAATTACACATTTTCTAATCAAGTAATGATAAAGAACGAACTAATTGAACTAATTAACAGCGGAACCGCGCGCATCGGCGTGATCGGGCTCGGTTATGTCGGCCTGCCGCTGATCGTCGAATTCGCACAGAAGAATTACGACTGTATCGGATTTGAGGTTGACGATAAAAAGACCGATGCGTTAAACAACGGCAAGTCCTACATCGTCGATGTGACTGACGAAGCCGTTGCCGGTTGCGTCAATGCCGGCAAACTGTCGGCGACCACCGATTTCTCGAAACTAAGCCTCTGCGACGTCATCATCATCTGCGTCCCAACGCCGCTGCGAAAGACGAAGGATCCCGATATGTCGTACATCCTGACGGCTGGCGGCGAGATTCAGAAATACATGCGTCGCGGCCAGCTCGTCATCCTCGAATCGACGACGTATCCCGGAACGACTGACGAAGTTCTCCAGCCAATGTTCGAGGAAAAAGGCTTTGCTCTCGACCAAGATTTCCTGCTCGCTTTCTCGCCCGAACGCGTCGATCCGGGCAATCCGCAGTTTCAGACGCACAATATTCCGAAGGTCGTCGGCGGCGTAGGAGCCGATTCGACAGAGGTTTCGGCACACCTTTACAGCAAGATCGTCAGCCACGTCCATCCGGTGTCGTCAGCCCGGGTTGCTGAGGCTGCGAAGCTCTGGGAAAACACGTTCCGTGCAATAAACATCGGCATGGCGAACGAAATGGCGAAACTCTGCAACGCTCTTGGTATCGATACTTGGGAAGTCGTCCGTGCGGCGGCGACCAAGCCGTTCGGCTTTATGCCGTTCTATCCGGGACCGGGAATCGGCGGCCATTGTATTCCGCTCGATCCACATTATTTGTCGTGGAAGGCTCGTCAGCACGGTTTCGATTCGCAGTTCATTAGCTTGGCTGAGCAGATCAATTCGACGATGCCGAACTACGTCGTTGAACTTGCGACCGAAGCTCTCAACGCCGACAAAAAAGCCGTCAACGGCTCCAAAATTCTTATTCTCGGCGTCGCTTACAAAAAAGATATCGACGACATGCGCGAATCGCCCGCTTTGTCGATCATCGACCTGCTCCGCGCCGACGGCGCTGAGGTCATCTACCACGATCCGTTCGTTCCCGAGGTCACCTTCGACCACGCCTACACCATCGGCGACGGCGAACCGCTTTATAATCACGAACTTACTGACGACCTTATCGCCTCATCCGACTGCGTCATAATTTGCACCGAACACTCAACGGTCGACTACGCCCGAGTCTGCAACCTCGCGAAATTGGTTGTGGATACGCGAAACGCGTTGTCCAATGAAGTTCGCGAAAACTGCAATGCCAGAATAGTAAGGCTCTAAATGCTAAAGGTACTTCTCATCGCCGGTGCGCGGCCTAATTTTATGAAGGTGGCGCCGATCTATGCCGAGATGAAGCGGCGGAGCGGTGAGTTTGTGCCGATGATCGTGCATACGGGGCAGCATTATGATGCGGCGATGTCGGATGCGTTTTTTGACGATCTTGGGATGCCGCGGCCGGACGTTTATTTGGGTGTCGGTTCGGGGTCGCACGCTGTGCAGACGGCGAAGATCATGACGGAATTCGAGCCGGTCGTGCTGAGGGAAAAGCCTGATTGGGTGTTGGTCGTTGGTGATGTGAATTCGACGATCGCGTGTGCTTTGGTGGCAGTGAAACTTGGCATCAAGGTCGCTCATGTTGAGGCGGGCTTGCGTTCGCGAGACCGTGCTATGCCTGAGGAGATCAATCGAATTCTTACCGATTCGATCTCAGATCTGCTGCTGACGACCTCGCAGGATGCAGATGTGAATTTAGCAGCTGAAGGCATTCCGTCGGAGAAGATACGATTTGTCGGTAATGTAATGATCGATTCGTTGCTTGAGCATCTCAAGGTCGCGGCGACGTCGAACATCCGCGAAACCGTCGGTGCCGTAGAGGGCGAATACGCCGTCTGCACGCTGCATCGTCCATCGAATGTCGATGACGAAGCGACGTTTACGGGCATTATCGAAGCTCTTTGCGATGTGTCGCAGCAGCTTCCGATCATCTTTCCCGTGCATCCGCGGACGCGTGCAAAGATCGACGAATTCGGCCTGTCGCATAAGATCGCTGCATCAAAAATTCGCCTGATCGAACCGCTCGGCTACATCGACTTTATGCGTCTGTATTCGGGAGCAAGACTCGTGCTTACCGATTCGGGCGGTCTGCAAGAGGAAACGACCGTGCTTGGAATTCCGTGTCTCACGCTCCGCGAAAACACCGAACGACCAGTCACCATCGAACTCGGGACGAATATTCTAGTCGGCACGGATCCGGACAAGATCCGTTCGGCAGCGAATGAGGCTCTTGATATCAAATCTGAGATCTCAGACGAGAAGGTTCCACCGCTCTGGGACGGCAAGGCGGCGGGTCGGATATGTGACGAGATTGTAAGGCAGGCTGCCTAGTTGCCTTCATTCGGGAACAATGTCATCACGCCAAACATTATGGTACCAGTAGAACGGTGTGACGATCGGTGCCAAGAAAATGATGCCGAGAACCCACTGAACGCGGATCCACTCGATGTAAGGATTCCTTGCCGCATGAACAATGTAGAATAGATCGAGAGCTCCGAAATAGATCGCTGCGAAGACGTTGATGGCTAGAGCGATCAACTGAAGCCATCCAATGTTCTCTTCGATCGCTTGCGGCCCATCCTTCGTTAGAGCAAAAAACGCCGAAAAGAAAATTACTATGATCGCGATTATGACAGGGATCTGAAGAAAGGTCGCGATCCCAAGAGCTAACTTGGTATTTCGACTCATATGGAAAATTTAGTTGAAAGTACCGGTCGATCAATCGACCGACCGGCAGTATGCTACTTAGTTTTCTCCATCGGATAGCCGGCGTCTTTCCATGCTTTGGTGCCGCCGAGGAGAGCGAATGCTTGTGTGTAACCTTGTTTGCGTAATTCAGATACCAACCTGGCACTGGTGTGTTCGTTGTGTCAGGAACAGTAGGCAATTATTTTTTTGCCCTTTGGCAGCTTATCCGCGGCGGTGCCGATCTCACCGGTCGTCATGTTTATAGCACCGGCGACATGTTCGGCGTCGTAGGTCTGTTTCGAATGCGTATCGACGAAGATCGCCGATTTGTCATCAAACGCCTTTTTAGCATCAGCCAACGAAATTCGCGGTGCGTCGTCGACCGGCGTCGGCGCTGCGGTCGGAGTCGTTGGTTGAGCGGGCGTTGCGGGCTTTGATTGCGTCGGTGTTGCCTGCTTAGCCGCCGCAACATTATTCTGCGACGACGAACATCCAAGCCCGATCAGCCCGACGGTCACAGCAGTTGCCAGAACTAGAACTGTCAGTTTCATATTTACTTCTCTCCAAACGCCGCGAGAACTTCGTCGGCATGCTTTGAAACATCGACCTTGTCGAAAATTTTGACGATCTTGCCATTCTCGTCGATGAGGAACGTCTTACGAAAGACGCCCATATACTTGCGGCCGTACATGGATTTCTCGCCCCAAACGCCGTATGCCTCGACGATCGATTTGTCTGTATCGGCGAGCAGATCGAACGGCAATTGGTATTTTGAAATGAACTTTTGATGCTTCTTCTCGTCGTCGATCGAAACGCCAAGAACTACGATGCCTTTCTTGCGATAGACGGCGTCGGCATCGCGAAACGAGCAGGCTTCCTTGGTGCAGCCGGGCGTGTCGTCTTTCGGATAGAAATACAACGCGAGGCGTTTGCCCTTGAAATCACTTAGTTTTACAGCTTTGCCGTCTTGATCTACGGATTTGAAAGCCGGTGCTTTGTCGCCTTCTTTTAGCATATATTGATAGGATTGTAGCACGGTGAAGTTTCTATCCGAAAAGAAAGCGATCGGCGAACTCGAGCAAATTCGTGCAGAATTTCGTTCGATGATCGCTGATTTTGAGCAACGTGCTGCGAGCTGCGAAACCTGCACAACGCCCGGAGCATGCTGTCTCGACGCTCATTTTGTGAATGTTCGTGTATCGAGGCTCGAGGCGAAAGCTATAAGAAACGCGCTGAGCGAATTGCCGAACGAACTTCGTGAGAAAGTCGAACGGCGTATCGCCGACACGATCTCGATATACAAGCTCGACGAGGTTCTCGACTCATCGACCGCGACATATGCGTGTCCGCTATTTGAAAAAGGCGTCGGTTGTCTCGTTCATTCGACCGCAAAGCCGCTGCCGTGCATCGCTCACGCGTGTTATTCGTCGCCCGCCGATCTGCCGCCTGACGAGATGCTCGACGTCGCTGAGATGAAAGTTGAGCGGCTGAACGAGCGTGTTTACGCTTCGCCGCAGCCGCTCACGTTGTTGCCCGTTGCGATCAGCGGGCGTTCGACCAAGAGGTGACGACGGCTCGCTGTTCCATGTCGCCGGTGTTTTCGAATCGCAATTTCCACGTTCCCGCAGTCACGGCCTTATCTACAAATATCGAACGGAACCAGCCGCTCGCCGTCGGTGAATTCGCATCATCCTTTCCGATAACATTCCCGTTTGCGTCGATCAGCGTGACCGAAACTTTCGCATCAGCCATGAACGTCAGGCCAAGATTACGAGCGGCTTCGACGGGCAGGTCGATCTCGACGACCTGTTTCGGAGCGACCGTTACCGACTTCGCCCAAGGCCTGTCAGAACCACCTGCGGTAGCGGGTGGTTGTTCATCCGCAACAGCGAACTCGCTCGAATCTGTATAGTCAATGGCATTCGGACCTCGGCTTAAACCACCCGCTACCGCAGGTGGTTCTGACAATGAGAACTGCGACGCGTCAGGCGGCTCGGGCATGTGGTTGCCTTTCGGGCCGATGGCGAGCCGTGGTTTTACGAATGACGAGAAATCGGCAGTTCCGGTCAGATCGGTGTGAATGTTCTTTGATTCGGCATTGTCGGCGATCAGCCATTTTGCCGAAGGTACGGGCACGACGCCGTCGTTCCAGACGATCTCTTTGCACATCGTCGGCAAAGGATTTCCTGCCAAAACAGAGAATTTCACGCCCTTGCGAGCCTTGTTCGTTCTGTTGAAATTCGCGACCTGATCCTGTCGCAACTGGCGCACTGCCTCGACGTTTTGCTGAAGCGTTTCGAACGCTACATTCATCACGTCCGCACACGGCGATCCCATATTTGGCGTTCCGAGCATCACGAGATGAGCGACCTTTGGCCGCGGATCTTCGGCGACGTTCGGCTCCATGATCTGCGAGATGTAGTAGCGCGAGATCAGGCCGCCCATCGAATGAGCGACGAGATCGACATGCCAGGCGTTGCGGTCCTCTTGGGCGTATTTGATGTACTTTTCGAGCTCACGAGCGTTCTCGCCGATCGAGTTCGTCGGTTGAGTCGAAAGGAACGAGCCGCCTGTATTCATTAGTCCTTTGTCAGGCTTTTCGCCGACAGGATAGGCTTTCCAATCGTAACTATGTGATGTCGTCAGAATGTTCTGCCACGTTTCCCACGCACGCCAGTTGCTCCACAGGCCGTGAACGAGAACCAACGGTTTCGGTGCGACCTTGAGATTCTTGGTCATCTCATCGACCTTCTTGTCGTTTTCTTCGAGCTCGGCTTTTATGCGTTGCAGCAATTTTGGCCTGCCATCATCGAACCACGAATAGCCGCTCGAATCCCAAATGAGATCGACCGATTGCTCGGAGTTGGCGTCGATGCGAACCCCAACCTCAGCGTCTTTCAGCTCAGCATCGGGCCGTGCACCGTCCCATTTGTCGCCTTTGTAGGTCTCTTTGAAACGGACATTTGCGTATTTCGTCTCGCCCGATTCGTTCAACACTTTTGCCTTGATCTTCACAAGATTTCCGTCGGTCGTGCCTTTCGTTTCCTGAATTGCGTGCCAATCGTTCCAGTTCGGGAATTTCATATCTTCGAACTGAATATCGGTGATGCGCAGCTTCGCACCGCATTTTTTTAGGCTCCACGTGATCGTCTCCGAAACGCCGTTGCCCGACGAAGTGTAGCTTCCGCTCAGGCTGTTCGGGTCACGATCGTCGACTCTGTCGCGACCGTCGGACGTAAGCGAATTGCCCTGGATCGTCGTCGGCGTTTTCGGCATCGTGATCGTTTTGCCTTCTTTCGGTTTGCATTGGCCCGAAAACGAAGACTTTTGCTCGCCCTCGGTCATGCCTTGTATCTGCGGAACACCGACGCTCACTGCGTAGGTTCCGTCGGAGTTTACTCCAATGGTGACATTCGCCTCGACGTTCGACGCCTGGCCGCGCGTCATACTCTTGGTCTCGAAGATGCCGTACATTACGTTCCAAGTTTTACCGCGATCGCACGAATTTTCTTCGCGAGCCTCGGTGTTGTCTGAGCTTTTGAATGTGGAATCAATGTTCGCTTTGCCGATATTCGTGCCGTTGCGTTCCGGCGATTCGAGCACGGCGACGGAGGCTTGGTAGTTGTAGGTCATCTCCATTCGACGCGTGTCTTTGCCGCGATTGCTTACACGCGTTTCGGTTTTTGTGTCGTTCATCGACTGCGTACGGCTGTAAGTGACGTTGCCTGTCCAGGCTCCGTTACATTTGCCGCCTGCCTTTGGCGCCGAAGTTGATGCCGTCGCTTTGCCGTTCGGCCGTTGGGCAAACAGCGACAAACTTGGAACCAACATTGCCGTGAAGAACATTACACAGATCACTCGTCTCGATACTTTTCGTTTCATTGATACACCTCAGCCGAAGTCCGGCTGAAATGTAAGGCGTGATGTTTGGAGAAAAAGTATCGGCGAAAAGAAATGGCCGCAAAAAAGCACAAAGGCCGCAGGAGTGATCGAAGTTCTTTCTTGCGGCTCTTGTGCTTTTTGAGGGCTAAACTATTTCTAACTCGGACGGCGTAGTTTTCCGCCGAATACCGTCATCGGAACGAGCAGCAGCAGAAAGGCGATGTGATACCAAACAGGAAACACTGCCCATGCCATTATCTGGACCATCAGGCCGACGGCGAGCAGAATAATGCCGAGTATTAGCGTAGAACGTTTGAATTCGCCGGCGATCAGGGCACACATATAGCCGGCGATGATCGACGTAAAGAAGCTGCGGACCAGAAAAATGAGAGCGATCATGCTGTCGTGTGCGATCGGCGTGTTGTTCATTAGCGCTTTTTCAGCTTCACGAGAATATTGGCCGATCCAATTTGGCGAAACTGTGCTTTCGAGAAAAGCTTGACCTCCGACCCAGACGATCGACCAAACCAGAAATCCAACAATGATACCTATCACGATCTTGACCATACGACATTCCCTCCGGTGTATTTGGTCGCTTCGGCCAAGAGCATACTTCGTCGCCGACCCTCTTGTAGCTTGTAGTGAAGAATACTAGACACGTGCAATTTAGACCTGAAACGCCTTTTTGTCAATAGCGAAAATTTCGTTGACACAGGTTATTCGCGACTTCTAATATTGAATCAAGTGGCAAAGAAAGAACTGACGGCTCTCACGATTGACAATATAAAGAGAGTTCACAAAGAGCGAAGAGCAGAGATCAAAGCTCGTCTCGCGGAATTCGCCGAGATCGGGCGTGTCGGTTCTGACGAAGATCTGTTCGCCGAGATGGTGTTTTGCTTTTTCACGGGCGGCTGCTCGGCTCGGATGGGCATCAACTCGCTCGCGGCTGTTAGAGATATGATGATGACTGCGGATCGAGAAGCTTTGACGCAGGCACTGTTGGGCTCGCATCGGTATCCGAACGCGAGGTCTCGTTACATTGTTCACTCGCGTGATTTCTTGCAAAACGAACACGGGATGAGGCTGCGGGAAAAGCTCGTAAGCTATACGGACAATGACGAGCGACGTGATTGGCTGGTTCGAGAGAAAGGCATCAAGGGACTCGGATACAAAGAGGCGAGCCATTATTTGCGAAACATTGGTTACAAGGGTTATGCCATTCTCGACAAGCACGTTCTCAATTGTCTCGCAGAGCTAAAAATAATTGATGAACCAAAGCCACCAAATACACGTTCAAGGTATCTAAGTGTCGAAGGCAAGCTACGACAATTTGCGATGGATATCAAGATCGATCTGGATGAGATAGATCTGGTTCTATGGTCGATGAAAACGGGCCACATTTTGAAGTAGACGCCGCTGGAAAACGATGAGTATGGGCTATTCGAGCCGTTCCGAACTTACTATTAAGATCGTATCTTTGTTTGCGATAGCGATCATAGCTATCGGTGCGAATGCCGCCGCTGCCCAAACCACACAAGACTCAAACGAAATAAAACGCACGATAAAAGAGGCTCGAAAGCTTACTCGTGCCAGTCTGAACGTCGAAGCCGAAAAACTGCTGCGAGACGCATCTGCTTTAAATCCGGACACATCTTCGCTAAAGGTTGAACTTGCATTTGCCTTGTCGAAACAGCGGAAGTTGGGTGCTGCATACGAATTGGCATTTGAGGTGGCCAAGAACGAACCGAATAATTCGCGGGCATTTTCGGTCCTTGGCGCGATCTTGCTCACGGCAGGACGCCTGAATGACGCCCGAACAATGTTTGTAAATGCGATCACCCTCGATAAAGAGGACGACCTCGGCTGGGCAGGTCTCGGATTAACTGATTTTTACGAGAATAGGATCGACCAAAGTCTTAGCCATCTGCAGCAAGCTGTTCATGAGAATCCTCGAGAGCCAGATTACCTGTTTGCATTGGCCCAGGTCTCAGCCCGTGCGGAGCGCTATCGTGAGTCGGCGGATGCATACTATCGATTCCTAAGTGTTTCGAAAGATACGGATAAGGATCGCAGGACTCGGATCAAGGGACTCATCGCCTTTTTACGATTTTTAGGTGAGAAAGATCGTCTCTATCAGTCTATTGGCTCCGATTCGGCTAAGGTCAAGTTCGAACTGATCGGAAACCGTCCGATAATTACTTTGAACGTAAATGAGAATCCGACTCCGCTTCGGTTTGTTCTCGACACGGGTTCGGGAATCACCGTGATGTCGGATACGGCCGCGAAACGGCTAAAGATTCGACCGGTCAACAAAGGCGGCTTTGCCAAGGGTATCGGCGGCGACGGACGTTTTGAAATACTTTACGGCTATATTCGCAGCATTCAGATCGACACGGTCGACGTACGGAATGTGCCGATCTATATTCGAAAGTTTCATGATCAGAGTTCGAACATCGATGGTTATATCGGGCTCGCTATGATCTCGAAATTTTTGACGACCATCGATTACGGCAACAAGACATTCGCTCTCACTAAGAAAGGCTCGGACCAGCGAGATTTTCAGGACAACATCGCGTTATCACTACCACTGCGGCTCACATCGAGCGGTTTCTTAAGCGGCGAGGTTCAGCTGCAAGGTATCGAATCGCCACTCAACTTTATCGTCGATACCGGTGCCAGCGTATCGGTGATCTCGTCACAAGTTGCCCGCGTGGAGGCGATCAATCGATTTATAGGCGAGGAAAAGCTCCGGGTCATTGGCGCCGCAGGCGTTACGAACGACGTTCCAACCTATCTTTTGCCGAAGGTGACATTTGGAAGCCATACACGTGAAAAGATCGAGGCGATCGCGTTGGACCTCGGCATTATTAATGAATCCTCGGGATTTGAGCAAGACGGGATCCTCGGCGGCAATTTTCTAAAGAATTACAGCTTGACCTTTGATTTCAAGAACTCAAAGGTCACGTTCCGCAGCGTTAATCCTCACGATTAATTAAGCAATGAAGATCAGCCTATATCTGGAAACTTCCGTGATCGGTGCATATCTCGACAACGGTGACACGTTTAGGCGCGATCTGACGATGCGTTGGTTCGAGCACGAACTGCACGAGTATGACGCATTTTCCTCATTGCTTGTCAGACGCGAATTGGAACGTGTAAGCGAACCACATCGCTCGAGCTACATCGGGCTGGTCGAGCCACTGCCTCAGCTCGACATCACCGAAGAGGCTGCGATCCTAGCCGAGGCTTATTTAGAACGAGCTATCATTCCCCGAAAATACATCGCCGACGCCATTCATCTTGCGGTTGCTTCGTATCACAAGATCGATTATTTCGTGACCTGGAATTTCGGGCATATCGCCAATGTCAGAAAAGCCGCGAGACTGAAAATGTTCAATCTCGCGGCCGGTTTTAACTCGCCGACGATCGTAACGCCGGAGTTTCTTGTACACGTAACTTAAACTACGGAATGACCTCAACGAACTTTGGCATAGAAACAGCTTGGTTCAAATACACGCCGAATTCGGTCCCTGATTTGACGGTCGCTTCTTCGCCTTTGGTCTGAGTTTCTGCGATCAGGCCTCCGACTCCACCGATAATTCCGCCGATCAGAGCACCTTTGCCTCCGCCGATCGCAGCACCGAGAAGTGCTCCACCGGCACCGCCGCCGCCGATGAACTTCACCTTACGGTGACTCGTCTTGTCGCCCGCCGCCGTGCCTTCGTTGTCGCTCTTGGCAGATTTGCTGTCGAGTTCGGTTAGCGAACCGTTGATGGTGTACGACTTGCCGTTAGGCAATTTGACCGAAGTGAATGTTACGTCGATCTCGCCGACGTTTCCGCCTTTGCTGGCGGGTTTGACGCTATCGACTCGACCGATCATTGTCGCTCCTACGGGAATTACAACGACGCCTGTCTGCGAATAAACCGGCTCTGTGATCGTCGTTGTAAACGTCGAGCCTGCCTTTGTCGTTTTTGACGAGATGGTCGTATTCATACGTGTACGAACGACGGTGCCGAGATCGACCTTGTACATCGGTATCGTCGGTTTTACGACCGGCTTTTTAGCAACAGGTTTCTTTAGAACTGGTTTTTTCTTGGTCTGTGCATCAGCACTGATCGAGCCGATGGCAAATAGTAGTGCAAATATAGCGGCAATGTTGATAGTTCGTTTCATTTCGATCTCTCCTTTACGGGCGGGCTTTTTTGGCCCGTGCTTTGAATAGAAAAGACGCATTACGGTTGTACGTCAATTAAGCAATTTCAATGAAAGATTATCACTTTCGAATCTCTCAAACAAAAATTTTCGATTTTTGCTGAAATCGTTTTTGATTAGAACTATTATGTAAGCGACAACGATAGTTCACGATCCTAAAGACCACCTGACCCTCGGTTATAAACCGAGGGTCAAGTAGTTTAAGGCAAAGGTTAAACAAGATTTTGCATCTGGAGTATAAAGATATGCCGTTAGCAATGCCGACCATCCTTCTATTTGGTTTGAATCTTCTCGACGCTCTTTTGACCATCGTTTGGGTCCGCAGCGGCGTCGCGACCGAAGGCAATCAGCTAATGGCAGTTCTCCTCGACATTGGAAATGCTCCTTTCCTCGGCGTCAAGGTCGCGATCGGCGCAGTTGCTGCGATCGTGCTTGTCAAATGGGGAGATCGCCCGCTCGCACGCTATGGGTTGGCCGTCGCTCTGGCGGTTTACATCGGCCTGATGGGCGTCCATGCATTTACGGGAATGGCGGCATTTGGACTCGTGTCGAACGAATTCATCGACAACGTCGGCAAATTCCAGACCGACCTGATGGCACTTACAGCCTAAGCGTACGTTTTACTCGAAACAACACTCCACGAAGATTCGTATCCTTTTGCACAACCGAGCGCCGTTTACGGTGCATCAAAATCTTTGCTATTTTTATGCAGAGATAACTTTTTAACGGGAAGTGCAATAATGTCAAAGACCTCAGTTTACCAATTATCAGGAAAGCAATTGATCTTGCTCGCCGTGGCGTCGGCATTTATCGCCGTCGGTGCGACAGCGTTGATCTACAATTACGGACGTCTGCTTATGGCTAAGAGCGGAGCCGACGTGACGCTTGCCGAACAGGCCCCTCCGGCGACGATTTCGGACCCAAATTCGGTGTCTGACGAGCAGAACAACATTGAAGTTTACAAGACCATTTCGCCGGGCGTTGCCTTCATCAACACGACGACGTATCAGCAGGATTTCTGGGGCGACGTTTCCGAGGGCAAGGGGAACGGCTCCGGATCGGTCATCGATTCGAACGGCAATATCCTTACCAATTATCATGTGATCGAAGGTGCTCAGAAGCTGTCGGTGAGCTTTGGCGGCGACAAAACGTATCCTGCGCGAGTTGTTGGCGGCGACCCTGACACCGACCTTGCTGTCATCAAGATCGATCCGCCGGCTGGAGTTACGGTCGTGCAGTTTGGCGATTCAGATAAGCTGACAGTCGGGCAGAAAGTGCTGGCGATCGGGAATCCGTTCGGTCTCGACCGGACACTTACAACAGGCGTAATTTCGGGTCTTCAGCGACCAATACGTGCCCGTAATGGCAGACCTATCGACGCTGCAATTCAAACTGACGCTTCGATCAATCCTGGAAATTCGGGAGGGCCGCTGCTCGACAAGTATGGGCGTATGATAGGCGTCAACTCGCAGATCTTGTCGCCTGCAGGCGGCTCGGTCGGTGTTGGATTTGCGATTCCCGCGAGTACCGCCAAGCGTGTCGTTGCTCAGATCCTACAGTTTGGAGAAGTTCGCCGACCGAAGCTCGGAGCATCGCTCATTCCGGCTGCTGAGGTCGCTCAGCGTGGCTATCGTGTACCGGTCGAATCGGGGCTGATCATTCAACGCGTTGATCCAGGTTCGGCAGCAGCATTGGCAGGTTTCCGCGGCCTGTCACAATCAATGGAAGGCGTTGTTTGGGGTGACATCATCATCTCGATAGATGGCGAGGAGATGAACGATCTCGATACACTTTATCGTTACCTCGACAAAAAGCAGATCGGAGATACGGTCAATATCGAGATACTTCGCAATGGATCGAGGGTCAAAGTTCCGGTGAAACTGACTGCGTCGCCGACGCGACCGGCAACGACCACGAGGCGAATGGAATGATCGAACTGAACGATTTTCACAATGACGGCACCGGCTGGCGGTGCCGTCACTGTGAACGCGAAATGGCAGTTGAATCAGAACTCGAAAGCTCACACTCACGCTTTTTCCGCGAAGGCGAAGCCGAGAGCAAGTTTCCCCAACTCTCTTCACCCGCAATGGCCAAATGGTTTGACCCCGAACGCGAAACCCTCATTTGTCCAAGATGCGGTCTCACCGAAAAGGTAGATAAACACTGAACAGCCGCAAAACTGTAACAGCTAGACCCAAAGTGGTACCGGAAACTATTCAAAGTGGTATAGTACTTTCCCGAAAGTAGTACAGTACATTGCCCAAAGTGGTATAGGTGTTTTTCCAACACCGTTACAAAAGTGATCGCCGCAATCACCACTTTCCGCGCACCAATAGGGAATTTTTCATAACAGCTACGATCAGGCCGCTGATGACGAGTACGATCGGACTCACTATGAAAGCATCGTTTGTGGTCGAGCTCTTTGGCTTTGCCACGATCGCAGTGCGGGCAGGCTCGCCTGCTCGTTAGCTGCTAGTTATGATTGCGGAGCCCACGAAGTGGGCGACAGCATTGGTACGAGTTGATGAGTCTGTTGAACGAAGAAAAATCCCCATGGCTAAAAGCGTTGTCGCCCGATGCCCCGCTCAAAGCGGGGCCGGGCTCCGGGCATTGTGTGGTGACGTCCAACGGTCAGGCACAGCTATGACCCCACTACGTTCGCGACGGCGCCGGTCTTGATGAGTCAAAGTATCTAAAGAAATCTGTCTCGATCTCTGGAATTAAATGTAAGATAACTTCAAATGCTCAAACTCAACCTTTCATCGGCAACTATTAAGAGGTTTGCATTTATTGTGCTGATCTTATGGCTATGTTCTGTCACCGCTCCATATTCGATCTACGCTCAGGTTGCTGAGGCTGAGCAAGTGGACGAGTTTGGAAAGTGGAGCGATGAGGAATTGCAAGCTCGCCTTGATAACATACTTATCAGGTTGAACAACGAACCGACGGTATCGGCACAATTTCTTTTGAGCCGAGGCGAGAACCAAACCCCTGGTGCGGCGCGTAGGCTTTTTGGAATAATGCGCGGGTATTTGATCTATCACAAGATCGACCGATCTCGCCTGCTCGCAACGTTTTGTAAACCGCAACCTGAAGAAAATACCCAGATTTGGATGATTCCGCCCTCGGTCGGGAAGAAGACGTGTGAACCGGACATAATTGTTTTCGACAAGACCGTTCTTTATGATTCAGTGTTCCATGCGAACAATTATTTTGGAGCTACGACTCGCATTGAGGAGATAGCACATTCTTGGACAGTTCCAACTCTGGAAGAATTCGCCGAATTATTGAGATTGCTGCCAGACGCTAAGGGATATGTGTTTATTTATGGCGGCACGAACGTTTATTGGACTCGCGATTCACGTGACCGGACGAAAACTGTTCGAAACAAGGATTCGCCTACCGAGATACGGAAAATGACCGTAATGGCGTCCGAGGTTTTTCGGGACAGAGGACTACGCTCGCGAGTTGTCGTTCACGAAGCCGGATACCGAGATTCCTACGCCGAGATCGAAATGTGGATCGTACCAAACGGCGGCAGAAAGCCTGTTCCGTCCAGAACCTATCCTAAAGTGAAAGCGACAGTGGACTGATCAAGCTACAGATCTTGGGGCGTAAATGCACATCCGTTCCGAATATACTCTTGCGTATTTTCCTACATTCCTATATTATGAATTTACTATGCGAACGACACAGACGAAATTACTAACGGTTCCGGCGAATGGGCAGATAAGCATTGGCAAGGCCTGGGCCGGGCGGCAGATCATGGTCGAAGAGATCGGAAACGATAGGATACAGATCTCGTCCGGTGTCTTTGTTCCCGATTCGCAAAGGCCATTTCACACAAAAGAAGCTGATAAGTCGCTGGCGGCGTTCAACGAATGGGAAGAGGCGAATCCGCCAAAGAAAACTGATGTCGGCTCCCTGTTTTCTTCTTTGAAAAAGAAAAAAACTACACGTGCCAAGTAGATCGAAACCAATTTCAACACAGCATGAACTCGTCGAGTGCGATCTCGAATTCCCTCGCGTTCTTCAGGAACTTGCGGAACTTTCGTTGGATGAACTTGAACAAGTCGAAGCGTCGATCCGAAAGATCAACCAAATGTCTTGGGATCAGATCTACAAAACATCATCGAAAACTCAAAAACGCGGCCTGAACTGGGAGCCCATCGCCGGACAAACGACCCGATCCGGAAAAACTATCGCGTCGATCAGGATTTCAAAGAAATTTCGAGCCAGAGTCTGCCGCGACGGAAAGTTCATGAGATTTATCTCGCTCCACCCCGACCACGACAGCGCGTACAAGGAAGCGGGAGGAGAAGGTTTGTAAAGGCTGAACTTAGATCACAAAGTGCCCAAACGCTGTTCGCGTTACTTAGGTTCATCGGGCGGCTGATTTGATGTCGAATCTAGTGTCGACGGCTTTCGTTTTCTCTTGGTGACAATAATGAATGAGGAAAAGAATCCGATCAGCAAGGATATTCTGACCCAATTGACGGAAGTTAGAATTGCAAGTATAGGGCAAAAGAGCATTAGCATTAGACCGGGAATTATGAAGCGTAGATCGAGTTCGTCGTACCAATAGTCGTCTTCATCCTCTTCGAACCAATGGCTGTGAGTTTTTGGCGTCGATCTTTTGATCATGAATTCTTGAACTCCGAGACAATTACCAACCCTAAATTTGACTGATTTCTTCGCTTGATTCTACTCCAAAAGGAATCGGCAGCGGTATTTCGCAACTCGCTAAATTCAGCGGCGCCGTATAATATGCAGGCCTGGCCGCCCATCAATAGGGCGCGAACTTGGTGCCGAGCGATCGAAGAAAGGACTTTGCGTGTCGGGTTCAGGATCAAGAGAGCCTTCTAGCGCGAGATAAGTTTGCCAAAGCTTTTCGGATTCGCGAAAGCGCTCCAGTGGCGTGAGGGAATACCATTCAGCCCACTCTTCGCCAACCAGTTCTTCAGCAGTTATTTTCGCCAACGTTCGTTGATTCTAACACGATTCTAGGCGTCAAACAGATCCGCAAAGCAACGGAAGTCGGAGAGGAAGTTGAGAATTAGGGCGACAGAAAAACAAAAGCATATTATGATTACTAGGATCAATATGCTTAAGAGATCGATCTCATTGATAGTTTTGTTTTTGGCCGTTAGTATTGCACACGGACAGTCAAACGAACGTGATCGAGTCATTGGTAAGCTCAGTAAGACATATGATCGAGTTAAGGACGAAAAGCGGGTTCTGTTCGAGCTCGATAAATTTCGGGTGATTCGCGCAGAGTTTAACAAGCAAAGAAGCTTGATCGAACTGGCAGTTGTGCCAAAATATTACTTCGATGAAGATCGGCCGGAATGGGAAGCTACCGATGACTTTGTGAACATGACCAAAGCTGAATTTGAAACGTTGTCTTCCGAATTGGCGAAGGTCAAACCGATCGGAAAAAAGGTCGAGGCCGTGAACAGAATAGCCATTGTTACCAATATGACCGCTTGGTACAGCGAGTATTTCGAAAAAGCGAGTTTAACTTGGGGCGTAGTTGCCGACCTTCGAAAGAGTGACGATTCCTACGAGGTTCGATGGTTTCGGTTTAAGTATGGTTCAAATGCCTCTAAACCGACCATACGAGAACTCCCTGAACTTAAATTCTAGTTGTCGTAACCCAATTTCCATAACCGATGTCTGCTTCAATTGTGAAATCAATTCACAGTTGAATCGGCTCCTTTTGTACGTGAACACTACGCTGTGCTAACCTGACATTTGCTCGAAAACGAACTACAAACCGCACTATTACTCGCCGAAAAGGCTTCACGCTCGATACTAAAATTTTACGAGACCGATATTGTCGCCGAGGAAAAGCTTGGTGCTGACAATGAGTATGAGCCTGTGACCGAGGCCGATCGCGAGGCTAGCCGCATTATCGTGGCGGGGGTTGTTTGGGGGGGTTTTAACAATGCGGGCCCGTCTGTGGGAGAGGGGGGTGGGACAGACTCCCGGGCTTTGTATTCGCGGGGGTG
>CALMPJ010000126.1 GCA_937871585.1 uncultured Acidobacteriota bacterium
AGCCGATCTTGACCTCGGGAACCCCAACCCGGCCTTCGTCGTGTGCAAAGATCACATCACACGCCACCGCCAGCCCAAACCCACCCGCCAAAGCCCTGCCCTTCACCGCAGCAATGACAGGCTGACGAACGCGGCGGATCAGTTTGTACAATTCCCCAAGCGACTGCGCGTCTTCAAGATTCTCTTCGTGCGACGCACTTGCGATCTTCTGCAAGGCCGAAAGATCAGCCCCGGAACAAAAGTCTTTGCCCGCACCGCGAATAACGATCGCCCGCACCGATCCATCGGCGTCCGCCGCGATCAGAGCGGCTTTTAGGTCCGCGATGAGCTCGTCGTTCAACGCATTACGCTTGTCAGGACGGTTGAGCGTGATGAGACGGATAGTATCTTGAGTTTCGATAAGGATAGTGGACATAAGATCCTTTGCAACGAATTGCACGAATTAACACTAATGAGAGATTGCGGTGATCCTCATAATGTTACACAAAGTCTCGTTCTCATTCGTGTGCATTCGTGTTAATTCGTGGCTAAAACCTCTTCAGGAACGTCGATATACATCCGAAGCAATGCGGTCGAGAACGTCTTGCCTTGCGCGTCGGTCATCAGACTGAGCGTACCGCCGCCGCCGAGGCTGCCGTGGAGGAGGAAGTTTAGTGCACCGAGATTCGGCAGTTCGAAACGCTCGACTTCGCCTTTGACCATCGGGCCGAAATGCTGTTTGACGGCTTCGGCGGTGACGTGTTCGACAAGAATTGGATAATACTCAGGCTTGAGGGCAATGAGGCCGACATTTGCGGTGTCGCCTTTGTCGCCGCTGCGGGCGTGGGCGATGTCTACGAGTTGAACTTTCATAAATACAATTCTATAACATCATCGCGAGAGTTCTAATGCACGAGCAAGAACATCGTCCGCGACCTCGTCTATCAAGCCGATCTGCAACGCCCTCTCAGCATCGATCGGCGATGCGTTGAAGAACATCTCATTCGCATTTGCCGTGCCGACCAGCCTTGGCAAACGCTGCGTCCCGCTCCAACCCGTTATTATTCCAAGTCCTGCTCCGGGATGCGCGAATCTCGCATTTTGCGATGAAATGCGGACATCGCAGGACAACGCAAGATCTAACGCTCCGCCAAAACAATGCCCGTTGATCGCGGCAATAACAAGCTGCGGCAGTTCGTCGATCTTGTGCATCAGCGATTGACCGAGACGGGCAAATTCCGGAGCTTCGTCCGAAGACAATGAAGCGATCTCATTCAAATTCGCACCACTCGCAAACGCATCGCCGGTTCCGGTGAATATCACTTTCTTCGCACCAACATCGATAGAATCCACGATCTCATGCAGACGCTCGACGACCTCTCGAGACAGCGGGTTGCGTATCTCTGGCCGTGTGAATCGAACGATAAACGCATCGTCGATTTGTTCGCATTTCAGATAGTTAGACATTTGTTGCCGCGAACTAAATAATAGAGTCTATGTTTCGAACAAACAAAGCCCATCCGTGGCACGGCATTCCGATCAACGATAATTCGCCCACCGAGGTCACCGTTTTCATCGAGATCGTGCCTCGCGACACTGTAAAGTACGAGGTTGACAAGGAAACCGGCTATCTGAAGATCGATCGTCCGCAGCAATATTCAAACGTTGTCCCAGCGAACTACGGCTTTATTCCACGAACCTATTGCGGCGAACGCATCGCCGAAATGGCGCGCGGCAAATACGCCGAACCGATATCCGACGGAGACAATGATCCGCTCGACATTCTCGTGCTGAGCGAACATCACATTCCGCGCGGTGACATTATTCTGAAGGCGACGCCGATCGGCGGCTTCTGTTTAATAGATGGCGGCGAGGCCGACGACAAGCTGATCGCAGTGCTCAAAGGCGACAAGGTGTTCGAGCAATACACCGAGATCTCACAGTTGCCAAAGGGCATTCTCGAGCGTTTCGAGCACTATTTCCTTACCTACAAATCGCTCCCGGACGCACCAAACGTCTGCGAAATAGCGTTTTCTTATGGCCGCGAAGAAAGCTACAAGGTCATCGAAGCCGCGATCGAAGATTATCAAGAACTACTGACCAAAAACAAAAGCGACGCCGATGAAAGCGTCGCCTGAACAATTCTGTTTCGTTCGTCACAGAACCGCGAGCTTGATCGCGATAGGAAGTAGATGCTTAGCCGCAACACCAGTCAGTTTCAGCGAATGCTTTGCAACGATCGGCGTTAACTTGAACAGTATTGGCTTTGCGAGGTCCTTCGCTGCAAACTTCGTCGTCGCCCACGCCGTTTTCGCGGCTGATTTGATAACGATCACCGTGACCTGACCTGCGAGCTTGAGTACAGGATTGCCGTTGCTTTTAAGTGACGAGGTCGTAGACTTGCTGTTACCACTGTCCTTTTCGCCGACCTGCGGTCCCGATTGAGAAAGGCCGACATCGGCAAGTACAAGAACAAGCGCGCACAAAAATACTGCTTTGAATAGTTTAGATCGCATTGTGTTTTCCGAGTTAGGAGAAGGCCCGCCAGGACAGCGGCAATCCCCATTATATCTCGGTTGACACAACAATTGGAAGAACTTTTTACGGAACGAAATTGTACGTCAAAACTCCTGAGATCCTCACTGGATTTCCTTGAAGTAGTGTCGGAGCGAATTTTGAACCGCACGCGGCGTCTCTTGCTGCAAACATCAAAAGCGGATGTCCTGAAATCGCTTGTGCCCAGATCGTTTCACCTTGTTCGTTAACAAGCACCTTTACACTTACGAGACCACTCGCGCGCTCCGCTCGTGCAGCAGCAGGATACGCCGGCCTTGGAAGACTAAGAGCTTTACCATTGATCACGCCGGCCGAAACAAGTTTGCGCTTTACATCCACGGCGGCACCTGCATTCGGATCAGGGGACGGTATCTTTAACGTTAAACTGAGCTTTGCATCGACTGGTTTGCCGTCTTTCGTTGCCGGTGAGAACTTATAATTGGCTACAGACTTCTCGATCGAGCGCAACAGTTTGTCGACCCGTGTGTAAAGATCCTCTCCACACGGCCATCCGGGACCGATATAGACGACTGCCCGATGAACGTCTCCCTTCTCATTAACGTCCACGGCAACCTTGATCTCGCCATGAATTCCCGCACTCCGATCCTCGTCCGGAACGGTAAAATTCGCTTCGCCCAAGAGTTTTGCCGACGAATCTTGGGAAAATACCGTCGAAGATGCCAACAATAAAGCCGCCGCAACAACGGTGAACACGACCACGTATTTCGATAATTTGTCGATCAACATATTTCTCCTCGTACCTCCACCATCTAGTTACAAGTGTCCGTTCCGCCCGAAAATGTCACATTCTTGAGCGCACGGTCAGCGGCTGTTCGGGCGTCGGCGTTGCCATTTGGAACGAACGTGATGATTGCCCAGACTCTTGACGGATCGGTCTTTTTGTAGAGGCAGCAGCCGCCGACCTCGTAATCTTTGCCGTTCTTTGTGAATGAACCCGTGTATTTCGCTTTTGTATCAGAAGAAGTATCCAGCGTGTATTTTAGATCAGGCAACTGGCGTTTCATCGCCATCATGCTTGTGTCGGCCAGTTCTTTGATCGTGAATTTACGCTTTCCGGTTGGATCAAGCTGCGACGCCGCAACACTAAAGCCTCCGTCATCAAGCGCCGAGATGTGCATCGCGCTAAAGATCTCTTTATATCCCGGCGGCAGTTGCTCCGGCTTCGGCGATTTGTCCTTAGGCTCGCCGGGCAGTTCGATCTTGATGTCAGTTCCTGAGATGTCGTAGAACTTCCAGTCCTTGCCCTCAAGCGTAAAAGGCCCGCCCGAAGGCAGCTTCGGAGAATCCTTGGTCTCTTTTTCAACCGAATTCGCAGCGTTCTTGGCGAGTTCAGTGAATTTACTGCAAGCTAACGCGGATGCTAGACACAGAAAGACGACTAGAAAAAGATTGAGCTTGTTCGTCACAGGAGCCTCCTTTAAGAAACTTGATATCGACAATATTACACTAAATTGACGAGTATGTGGTCGGAAAGAAAGAGCAGGACCGCACAAAGCCGAGGAAACATGAATAACTCCAGCTTTGATCTACAAATGTAGTTGCGGCCCTGCTTGCGATGATAAAAGGTTCAATCGATTCGAGAATTCAGAAATTACACTAGCGGCGGCAGTACAAACGCGCCGATATGTGGAGTTTTCGTATTCGCACACGTCTCAAGTGCAAGTATCAGCGAATCGCGGACATTTTCCGGCGTGACGATCGCATCGACCAAACCTCGTGCGGCGGCGTGTTTGGCGTCGAGTTCGCGGTCATAGGTTTCGCGGACATCTTGCATCGCATCGAGCAGTTCTTGCGGCGGCTCTTTGCCTTCCTTTTTGAGTTTGTCGAGCTGTGTACCGTGAATGGCAACCGCTGCGCTGTCGCCTTCCATCACACCCATTCGGCCTGTGGGAAGAGAGAAGATGAAGTCCGGATCGAAGCCTTGCCCTGCCATTGCATAATAGCCGGCACCGCTTGCGTGATTTATCGTGAGTACGATCTTCGGCACCTGAGCCGTCGCCATCGCTTCGACAAATCGTGCGCCCGAGCGAATGATGCCGCTGTGTTCGGCTTCGGCACCGACCATGAATCCCGAAACATCTTGAACAAATAGCAGAGGCGTGTTGTGACGGTCGCAATTCTCGATAAAGTAAGCTGTCTTTTCTGCCGATTCCGCGTAAACAATACCGCCAAATCGCGGCGGCTCGCCCGGCTTGCCTTTCGACATTCCGCGCGAATTCGCGATCACACCGACAAGTATCCCGCCAATACGCGCAGTTCCGCAGATCATCTCCTTTGCGTAATCGGATTGGAATTCATCGATCGGCCCGTCGAGAAAGCAATCGAGCACAGCCCGCATGTCATATGGGGCACGATGATCGTCAGGAAGAATGTCGTACATTGACGGAGCACCGACACTCCTGTCGGTTCTTACAACAGAGCCGACAGGAGTGTCGGCACTCCGCGGCAAGTCAGCCACTAATGCACGAATTTTTGCCAAGCATTCGTGGTCATTCGCTGTTCGATAATGAGCAACGCCGCTGATAGCGTTGTGGGTCATCGCACCGCCCAGTGTTTCGTTGTCGATCGTTTGACCCGTCGCACCTTTTACGAGATTCGCACCGCCGAGGCCCATGAACGACGTTCCTTCGACCATCAGGATCACGTCGCTCAACGCCGGAAGATATGCTCCACCGGCCACACACATTCCCATAACGGCCGAGATCTGCGGAACCTTGAGATACTTCCGCATTATCGAATTGTAGTAGAAAATACGGGCGGCACCGTATTGTCCCGGAAACACGCCGCCTTGATACGGCAAGTTAACTCCCGCAGAATCAACGAGATAGACGATCGGCACTCGATTGCGCATCGCTATCTCTTGGGCACGCAAGATCTTCTTGATCGTCTCGGGATACCATGCTCCGGCCTTGATGGTTGCATCATTTGCGACGATGACGCACTCACGCCCCTCGACCTTGCCAACAACAGTTACGACCGCAGCCGCAGGTGCTTGGCCATTGTATTCGTCATACGCAACGAGCAATCCGATCTCTTGAGAAAAAGAACCTTCGTCGAGCAGTAGATCGATGCGCTCACGAGCCGTCATCTTGCCCTGCTTATGGATCTTCTCAATCTTATCGGCACCGCCGCCGAGTTTCAGCGTTGCTTCAAGTTCGAGATATTCGTCTGTGAGTTGTCGCAGTCGCGATGTTTCTGCCATAAGAAAAGCCATCGCACTATAGCGACAGCAAAGAACTATTTTTCGCTAATTATAAAAGTAGGAACCATGCCGCCGCCGGCGGTTACGTTGGCTAATTCATTGGAAGCAAGCCGCGTAAACGCCGAGCCAACTTTGCCCATGAAAAGCAGCGGATCGAGATCGACGAGTTGATCGACAAAGCCCCAACTGCCGTCGTCATTGATCATCGGGAACATCTCGCGGGCTGTCTTCACGCGTTCCTGCACAAGATAATCGCCGTCAGCGAGTGCAGCGTTGATCGCATCGTCCCATTCTGACTGCGACGAGTTCCAGCCGATATAAATACCGTGACCGCCATAATCGTCGTTAGGTTTGAGCACAAGCTTGCTCGAATTCGAACGTGTCCATTCGACGAGATCGATAGTCTCACCGTGATTCACGGTTTTGTCTTCGATGAATTTACGTGTCCAAGGCACGTGAGCCGTGATCGCAGCAAGCTCGGCGTCGTTGAACAGATGGGCACGACGTTCGTTCGTCAGAACAGCAAAGATCGCCTTTTTGTGGACCAGCTTCCCACGGAAGCTGTTGACCATACAGACCTTACCGGCACGATAGGCGTTGAGCAGATCCGGCTGTTCGTCCATGATCGGCAGATATTCGTTGACCAAAAGACGCTTGTAAACGATGTCGATCTTGGTGCCTTCGAATGTAAGGTCTTCGCCGTCAAACTCAAGCTGTCGCGGAGAACAAATGACCGAACGATAGCCGTGCGACTCAAAATATTCTTTGAACAGCTCAAATTCCTTGATCGTCGGCAGATCGTCCAGATCTACGATCGCAATTGTCGGCGAATGGTCAGGTTTGCCGCCGCAGAATTCTGTGTAACAAGCTATCAGTACATCAAGCATCTTCGAACGCCCTTCGAGCGTGCGAATGTCGTACCTTTCGGCAAATTTCTCAACAACAGGCAGTGAACGAAATATATCAGCCGCCGAATCCGAGAATGCAATTCCCGCCGGACTTTCGCCATTCAACTCGACGTAGCTATATGTGTCATCAACCAAAAAAGAATCGAGCCTGCACGTAGGCGAGACGTGAGAATAGCCGGGATCGATCTTTACCAGTTCGCGCTCGATCGGAGTAATGCCGAGTTCGTCCAAAATATCATCGTCCAGAACGGCGGCATCCTTAACCTTTTGAAGAGCCCCGAAAATGGTCTGACACGCCGGAACGATCTTGTTCCAATCGCTCTCAGTCACAAAATGCGGCCTCAAGTACGGTGACAACCGACGTCCGCCAAAGATCAGCTTCGACTCCTCAAGCGCAGAATCGAGTTTGTCCAAACTCGCCGACGCAAGTGCGTCGTCAGCAAGAAGTTCGTGGTAATATTCGACGGCTTGTTTTAGCATAGCTAACTTAGGTATTCCGAAATATCGAAATCTTTTGCCTTGACCGAGCGATTGGCGATCTTTGATCGATTGACGATCCAGTACCCAATCGCGACAAGAACTCCGCCAATCAGCGTAGCGATTGCCCAGATAGTCCCGGGCACCAACGCAACTTCCTGCTTATCGTCATGAACAAGTCTTTGTGAATCAATGTATACCGCAATCGCAAAGACGATATGCAAAATAACAGTCGTACTCCCAATTAGCACACCAAGTACGAAAATTATTTCGGCCCAATTGTTCATTTCGACATACTCAGGATCTCTTCAAACTCTTCTTCGGTCACAGGGCTGACGGACAGCTGCGACTGTTTCAGCAAACCGAGATTCGCCAGTGCCAAATTGGCTTTCAACTCCGCGAGTCCGACAGGCTTTTTCAGCTTCTTAACCGGCGAAAGCTCGACCGCAACCCAACGAGCGTCATCGATCGTCGGATCAGGAAACGCTGCTTTCGTGACCTTTGCGATACCGACGATCTCTTTGCCGACATTTGAGTGATAAAAAAACACCTTGTCGCCCTTCTTCATCGCCTGCAGGTTGTTCCGCGCCTGATAGTTCCGAACGCCCGTCCAATCCGTCGCTCCATCAGCGACAAAATCGTCCCAAGAGTATTTATCCGGCTCTTGTTTTACCATCCAGTAATTCATATCTATTTCTTTGAATCTGCCGCCTTTTTGTTAAGCCATTTTGCCCAGCGTTCGAGCATTGGGCGGAACGGTTTGAATAGTTTGGCTCGCCAGCTTCCTTCGGCCTGTTTTTCGCTCCAGGCACGCAGTTGTTTTTCAGCATATTGGCGAATTTGCGGCTCGAGAGCTGTTTTCTTGACCGAATGCTTCTGCGTTAGATAATAATGCTGCCCAACGAGCGAGAAGATCAGGCCTGCAATGTTGCCCTTAAAACCGCTCTTGGCCATGAATTTCTTCATAAAGCCCTCGGTCGGCTGAAGCAATGCCCCCATCGACAGCTCAAACCACGGAGCTTGATTTTGAACTCGCGGATGATAAAGCCCCGGCAGATCGCCCTTGAGCGGCACGTCCATCTTCTGCAAGCGTGGGTCGTCAATAAAATCAACGAGCTTGATACGCTCAACGCCTCGATATTGCTCGACCGGTAGAAAATCGATCGCTTTCTGTATCGAAGCCTCGTAGTCCTTCGGCAGCTTAAAACTCGCCGTGTTCTCAATTCGGATCTTTGTAATTTTCGCGGCCTTTTGCCCCGCGGTTTCGATTGCCATACTTCGGTAAATTGTAAATGGTTAAAGGTCAATAGTAAATTGCGCCACAGTGTTGTCGTTGTTTCACAACACTTTGCTGCTAAATTCGGACAAAATGTGAATGAATCCGCGAATTTGCACTGAAATTCCTCAAGGCACAGCCTTTGCCACTAAGTTCATCAAGATGAACCAGACCACGTTGTCTAAGAGCGTAAATGTTAGCGGAGTCGGGCTGCATACGGGCGTTGATGTTGAAATGACGCTGCGGCCGGCGCCGGAGAATACGGGATATGTGTTCGTGCGTACGGATCTTGATAATTTCGAGATTCCGGCGTCGGTCGAATACATTTCGCACTGTAGTTACGCGACGACATTGATGCGTCGTGGCGTGGTTTTATCGACCTGCGAACACCTGCTTTCGGCGCTTCGCGGCTGCGGTGTTGATAACGTGTTTATCGAACTAGACAATATCGAGATCCCGATCCTCGATGGTTCGAGCGAGAATTTCATCGAGCTGATCGAATCGGCAGGCATAACCGAACAGGAATTGCCGCGGCACACTTTGCGTATTCTCGAACGCGTCGATTTCGTCCAAGGCGACCGCAAGATGTCGATCGAACCGGCTGAGAATTTCGAGATCGACTGCGTTATCGATTTCCCGCATCCGTTCATCAATCGCCAGACATACAAATTCGTCTTGGATAATGGTTCATTTGGTCGAGAGATAGCATCTGCTCGGACGTTCGGGTTTACGCACGAGATCGATGCTCTTCGCAAAGCCAATCTCGCACTCGGCGGCAGCCTCGACAATGCCATCGTCCTCACCGAAAACGGCATGCTCAACGAAACGCCTCTTCGTTTCGACGACGAATTCGTCCGCCACAAGATCCTCGACATCATCGGCGACCTCGCGTTGCTCGGAATGCCCATCGCCGGCCGCGTCACCGCCGAAAAGTCGGGCCACGCAGTCCACGCCGGGCTGATGAGCAAGCTATTAAAGAGTGAACACGCCTGGGAGATCGTCTAAGATCATTCGCCACAGATCAAAGGGATGAAACCGATCAGAACAAATTCGAGAGCTTCTTTCTCTGATCCGTCCGATCCGGATTATCCCTGGCCGATCTCGTCTTACGCCCCGAATTGCTGCAGGTGATGATCGATGTGTTTGTAGAGCATGTTCGACCACTGCGTTTTGTTGAGGACGCCGAAGGAGTGGGATTCGGTGTTGTCGAAATGGTCGGCGCCGAGCTTTACGGTGCGGTTGATGAACTCGATCAGGCGAGTGCGTTCATTTTCGAATTCGCGTGCGTCCGAGATGATGAACTGCGGCCCTGTCGGCGAATTCTTCTTCGGCGGTTTCTCGCCAACGACGAACGGAGCGACGATGTATTTCAACACCAAACTCATCGGAAACTTCGGTTTCGGGTGCTTGTCCGGCTCGTAAATGCACTCATAAGCCACATTACAATGCGCCAACATCTGATCCACCGACATCTTGCCCCACCGCCGCTGCGACTCCGGCGTCAGCGTATTCAACCGCTCAATGATCCCGTCCGAAACTTCCCTCTCAAATATATTTGGATATGGCATAGCGTTCTTTCCCTAAGTCTCCAACGGAGACCAACATTATAGCGTAGAGTGCAACCCTACGAACATGGTCATCAAACATTCCGTCCCCAACGGGGACGAACCTCAATCCCACGCATATCGTTCGTCGATCTCAACGCCGTACTTTCGGCAAAGTCCTCGAAACTCGTCTTTGAAATCCCTCGCGGCGTGATGTTCCTTTTGCTCGGCGATGTACTTCACGACCCGCGGCACCTGCGATTCGCCGATCGAGAACGCACCGTAGCCCTCTTGCCAATAGAAGTCGCCGAAATCACCTTGGGTCTTTATCCACTTCGAACTGTCGCGTTTGATGTCGCCTATCAGCTCGCTAATGCCGATCGATCGACCGATTGAGATCAGCAGATGAATGTGATTCGTAGTACCGTTCGCGATGATCAATTTGGACCCGTTTTTCTCAATGATCCCATGAATGTAGCCAAACAAACTCGCTTCGATCTCAGGTACGATCAGCTTCGCACGGTTCTTTGTCGAGAAGACCGCGTGAATCAACACCTTGACCAATGATTGCGGCATATATGTTCGTCACCTTCGGCGACGG
Organism: uncultured Acidobacteriota bacterium; assembly: GCA_937871585.1. Lineage (GTDB taxonomy): Bacteria > Acidobacteriota > Blastocatellia > Pyrinomonadales > Pyrinomonadaceae > OLB17. The sequence continues at coordinate 10,565 of CALMPJ010000126.1, forward strand.
CTTCATTCTCCGAACGTTACGTAGGGTTGCACCCTACGCTATATTTTTCGTCACCGTTGGTGACAAATACTCCAGCGTCAAGGCATTCAACCGCCCAATGATCCCATCCGAAACTTCCCTGTCGAATATATTTGGATATGGCATAGCGTCTTCTCTTTATTTCTCCGATAGCGGTAATCAATAGAAATCCTCGACTGTAAACGTTGCATCAGGGACTAACGCCTTTCCAATCTTGTAGCTCAATCGGCACCCAGCTAGATAAACTGGTCGTTCCATCTTATTATTGTCCTCATCAAAATGTTTCCTATAATGAGCTAGTACTTCATTAAGAGAATTGATCTCATCCGTCGTGAATTCGACTGTATATATTTTTTGGTCTTCCATAGATTTCTCCTGTTTTACACCGTGAATCAACTATGCACTCAACACTACCGATTTCCTTTCGCCTGATTGTGTGTCTTACAAAGCATCTCACAGTTTTCAATGGTCGAAGTTCCGCCTTTGCTCCATGCTGTAACGTGGTCTGCTTCCATGTCGGTCTGCTTCCAAATGCGTGTTTTGTTTGCATCGTGACCAATCGAGCAGAACGAGCAATTGGACGTGCCTGCTTTCTCGGCTACCTGAGTTTGACGTGCGTAGGCTGTGGACTTGGTCGCTGCGTCAAACAAACGAATATCGAGGAGCTGCGTTTTGGTCGAGCCGTCCAAAATGTACTCAAAAATACCTTTCTTGTTAATGACGTATGGATCGGCGTATAGCTTTCTGACCTCTTGTGAAACGGCTGTCGGGTCGTATGAATTCTTGTGATACAGTTCGTACCATTTGCCCCATTCGAGGCCACGCATTTCTTTCTCAACGTCAATGAACACGCCCGAGACCCAATCGATCACGGTATTAAAATAGTTCTTTAATTCGGCGATGCTGTTGTCGGTGCGGTGGGCACTCATGTATTTGCCGATGTTGCCTTGGCTGACCCAATCGAACGCACGTTCCAATATCTCTTGTCGATTTGCACTTCCCTTGATGTAAGCGCTCCATTTCTGAATGTTCGCGTTCTGGCTGTTACTGAATTCGGCTTTTGCGAGAGTTACAAAAGGCCCGGAGTAGATTGCATTGAGCAGTTCCTGAGAATTCAACGGAACGCCCGCGATGTTGATGGTTTCGAACCATTGTTTGATCTCGGTTTCGGTGCCTTCGCATTCGTATATCAAAAGACTGGATTCCAAGATCTTAGTTCGTTGGTCGGCGGGCAGACTGTCGAAGTTCTTGGGATTAGGGCCGTCCATGATCGCGAATTTGTTTGTGACAAAGCGGCCGATGCTCGTGATCCTTTGCTGACCGTCTAACACCTCAAACTTGTCCGCGCCAACTTTATTAAAATAGATAAGTCCAAGCGGATAACCTTTTAGCAGCGATTCGATGACAGCTTGCTCTTTCTTGCCTCCGCCGTCGGCATAGATAAAGTTGCGTTGGTACTCAGGCTGAATCGTCAGCTTTCCGTTCAGGCCAAACAGACCTTTGCCCTCATACGTGTTGTAAACAAACCCGTCGCACATCTCCGCGACCGTGATGTCAGTCTTTAGGTTAGTAATCACTTGCTTGCTCCTTTAACTTGGCGGTGACGAATCAAAAGGCGCTTGAAGATTACACGTGGTTGAGGTTCAAGCAGACCAAGCATCCGCATTCCCGGACTGTAGTGTCCTGTACCGCCACGAGCTCGATATGCGTCGATGAATTCGCGACCAAGCGTGCTCACTCCAAGTTGTCTCATCATCTCTCCGTCGTCGCTGTTCCCTATAATCTCGAATTGCTCGGGATTATATTTGTTCAGGAAAGTAATAGGTACTCCCATTATACCGTCGTAGTCGCTCGGAATTTCCTTGTATGTTCCGACGTCGATCGCTTCGAAGTTGATGTATCGGTCGTATTCGTCCTTTCCATTCAAACCTTTGCTGAACTTAAGATTGTCCGCCATTGTCATTAGATTAAGCGGTTCGTGTCGGCGACCATGATCCAAATTGGTGTACCAGCATGAAGTGGAAACGCGTACGATTTTCTTTCCTGTTTCCTTATCAATATGGTGAAACTTCTCCCAATCGTCGGGAACCTCAAAAAACATTCCAACATTGAAGTTCGTGTTACCTAGCCAGACCTTGTTATCTCTAATAAGCGGAAAGATCTCTAAGTAGGTGATGGCATTCGTATTCCCAATGATCAAAAACTTTTTGTCATGCTCCACGATCTGAGCGATGTATTCCTTAAAAAGCGAAAACGGGGGGTTGCTGACGACTATGTCGGCTTGTTTTAGCAACTCGATGCTTTCGTCACTGCGGAAATCGCCGCCTTGGGCAAGGGCTTTGCTCTTGTGCGGATTTTGCTCGAAGAAAAGCTTTACATCGTCGATGTCGGTCGCACCGTCTTCGTTCATGTCGGTGACCTGCTCGATCTCGAACGACATCGCCTTTGGACGTTCACGCTCGCCGTTGCCTTCGTCGAACCCGGGAAAACCAAGCTGTGCACCGGCAATTGGCGAACCGTCGTAGCTCGCGGTGATAAGTTTCTTTAGGCCGAGCTTGTTAAAGTTGGCGGCGAAGTATTTGAAGAAGTTACTTTCAAACGGATCGTCGCAGTTGCAGTAAACAACCTTTCCGCGAAACGTGTCGGGATCGAACTCAACATACGCCTCGACCTCTTTTTGAATGTCGATGTACTGCGT
>CALMPJ010000127.1 GCA_937871585.1 uncultured Acidobacteriota bacterium
TCCGCCTGTTGCCAAGAGATCATCGACGATCAGGACACGATGGCCTTCGCCGACGGCGTCTTTATGAATTTCGAGCGTGTCAGTGCCGAATTCGAGTTCATACGAAGTCGAAACTGTTTCGGCCGGAAGCTTCTTTGGCTTACGAACCGGAATAAAGCCCGTGCCAAGCTGATACGCAAGCGGCGTCGCGAAGATAAAACCGCGCGATTCGACGCCGATGATGGTGTCGATGTCCATGCCGCGGCAGGCTTCAGTCAGTGCATCGATCGTGCCTTCGAGACCTTCAGGATCTTTCAGCAACGTAGTGATGTCGTAAAAATTGATCCCAGGTTTTGGGAAATCCGGCACTTCGCGGATCAGTTTCTTTAGTTCTTCCATTTCTATTTTTCTATCCTAAATGTTGTGTAATGCCCAGTTGGCTCTACCACTAACTCTTCTATCGATTCGACTTGCGAGTAATTCGGCCCCGCCGTTAGGTCATCGCGAAATCCGATCACACTCGCCGAATTTCCTTCGGCCCAAGCCTCTACTCGGCCGTCGGCGAGGTTCCTCACATAGCCTTTGACCTGATGCCTCGCCGCTGAACGCTGAGCAAAAAATCGAAATCCGACGCCCTGAACCAAACCGCTGATAAACAGATGCCGTGCGATCATCCGAGCGAATCGAGACACTCCGTCAATGTCCGCTGACGGCACGTATATATCGGCAGGCCGCGCATCGTAAACTTGCTCGCCGGCGTCTGCCTCAGTTCCTCAGCCAATGCGAGAAAATCTTTTGGTTCGTCGGTTTCAAACGAGATCAGATACTCTTCGTCACTAAAACCAAAGGCGTGCGTCATATGTATCTTGATGTTCGGAAATCGCTTTCCGACCATGAAATTCTCTTCGATCATCTGGTCGCGACGTTCGGCCGGAACGTCGGCCCAACCTTGGCTTTTGGCACAAGGATAGACGAAATGATATCGCTTCGAACCCGCAAGAACGTGCTTCCGATCGGTTGAACCGTCGGCGACAAACATCATATCTTTGGTCACCGCAAGGTAATTGTCCGCCGGTTCGAGATAGTTACCTAGAGTCGTTCGGTATAGTTTCGCGGTCATTTCCTGGATCACATCAAGCGAATTACCAATTCGCCAGAACATCAGATCGGACTTCGAATCAAACCCGACGAGCGAGTAGCTGAACAGCATTAGTTCGTCGCGAAACGAATCGTAGACCTCGCGAAACTCGTTCTTTGCCAACTGTTTAGCTTCTCTCGGCAGTTTGCGCCACTCGGAGTTCACGCGAAAAAAGATGAAGTTCACAAACTGTTGGTTGACCGGCAAAACGTCGCCTGAGGTGAGATCCTCTACCAACCTCAGCCCTGTTTCCGGCACGTCTCGTTTTTGTGTGAACACACTCATTTTGCCTGCCTTGTCTCCAGACAATTGTGGCAAGTTTTGTGAACATTGTCCAAAACGGCATCGCTGACCTTCGACGTTTACTTTCCGGACGGTTGATGGCACAATTCTCGATAGTGTTTCGAATTGTTTCGACATTGGCGGTCATACTCGTTTCTGTGCTTATTTCATCGGCACAGCAGCGGCCTTTGTTGACAGACGATGTTGATATAACACCGTCAGGTTCGCTCGAGATCGGCGTTGGTGTTGATTTTCTGCAGGATGCGAAGTTTCGGCTGTCGGGAATAGAAGGAGATCTGACACGAGTAGGCAACATTCGTGTTCGTACAGGGCTTGCTCCAAATGTCGAAATGCAGATCGAAGGCACGCTGCAGAATTTTGTCGCGATAAACAACCGAAATCCCTCGAACATTCCGCTCAACGTTACCGGAAATTCGACCAATGACTTTGATGATTTTACTTCGTCGGTCAAAGTGAAGCTTCGCAGTGAAACAAAACGAATCCCCGCGATCGGCTTAAAAATGGGCTTCCAGATGCCCAATACAGATCAAGCCAAAGGCATCGGCACTAACCAGATCAACATATTCACAAAAATATTGGTTCAGAAGAAATTCGGCAGCGTCATCGATCGAGTTGCGAAGTTCAATGTTTTCGGCAATATCGGCTTGGGAATTTACACCGCTCCGCTAGATCGTTTCACACAAAACGATATGCTGCTTTACGGCATCGCGGGCATCTATCGCGTTAATCGTCGAATTAATGTACTAGCTGAGGTCAATGGCCGAGCCAACACTCGCGGCGGCACGGCTCCGATCGGAACCGAGAGCCAAGGCGAATTTCGTGTTGGCGCACAGATCAAGGCTTCCGGCTTGCGTTTCGACACTGCGGCCACTTTTGGACTAACAAAATACTCACACCGTACAGGATTGATCTTCGGCGTCACCTATCTTTCGCCATCAATTCTCACGCCGGCAAAATAAGCTAAATATTTACAGGATGGAAGCCGCGACCGAGATGATTCGGATTCGCTAGAGCTTCGGCCACGAAATTCTTCGCGATTCGAATCGCTTCGTTGAGCGATTCGCCGATCGCGAGATTCGCGGTGATCGCGGCCGATAACACGCAACCGGTGCCGTGCGTGCCTTTGGTTTCGACAAACGGCGACGAGAATTCAGACACACTTTCGGCGGTAAACAGATAGTCGGTCGCCAAAGTCTCGCCTTTCTCCTTTTGCCTCTCGCCTTCGAACTGGTGGCCGCCTTTGATCAGGACGGCATTTGCACCAAGTCCACGCATCACGTCGGCCGCCGCTACGATATCTTCATAGTTTTCTATCGCGACACCAGAGATACGCTCAGCTTCGGGAATGTTCGGTGTTATGACGGTCGCCAGCGGAAAAAGCCTTTCGATCAATGATCGCAATGCGTCGTCATCGATCAGATCGAAACCTGACGTCGATCGCACGACGGGATCGACAACGAAATTCTCGACATCTTTCTGCCCGATCATCGTGGCGACCGCATCGATAACCTCGCGAGTTGGCAGCATTCCAGTCTTCACAGCCGATACAGAATAATCATCAAATATCGGCTTTACTTGCTGGATAACTGTTTCCGCAGATTGAGCAACGGCCCCAAAAACGCCAGTCGTATTCTGATATGTGATCGAGGTAACCGCCGCCGAAGCAAAACAGCCAAATGACGTAAACGCCTTGATGTCAGCAATTACGCCGGCACCGCCCGACGGATCAAGCCCGGCGATCGAGAGGCAGACTTTCTTTGTCGGTTCAGTCACAGTTCTTCAATTCCCGCATCAAACTACCAACCAATGACGGATCGGAAAACGACCTTATCCCTGCTACGCCAGTCGCACCTGCTCGCATTACCATTCCACAATTCTCAGCGTCTATTCCACCAAGAGCAATGATTGGGACGTTATTATTTTGTAATACGGCTTCCCTCAAACCTTCAATACCGATTGTTTCAGATTTGCCGGGCGTTGGAAAAACTGGCCCGAATACCACAGCGTCGGCACCGTCATCGACAGCTCGTCCGATCTCGTCCGTCGTATGAGTTGACACAAAGATCGCAAGCTTATCGCCAAAACACTTTTTCACGAGTTTTGCCGACAACGAATTCGAGGCGAGATGAATACCAAAAGCACCGACCGAAGCGGCAATGTCGCTACGGTCATTTATCAGCAGCCGCGTTTGCGAACCTTCGAGAACACGACAAACGTCGGTCGCCAAAGAGTACAGGTTTGATGCGGCGAGCTGCTTTTCCCGGATCTGAAAATAGGTTACGGAATTCTCCGCGAGCATTGATGCTTGTTCGATAAGACGCAGCCGCGCGGCTTCAAAATTGGAGTCAGTAGCCTCGCCCGACGAGATCGCGTATGTCAGCGGCTTGGTCACGAACGTTCCGAATCAGCCTGCAGCAGCCGAACGCTCTTGTTGAAATTGAAGACTTCCCAAACTGCGATCAGTATATTTAACACACCAAGCCCTGTAACCGCACCGCGAAACCACGTCGAAGCAACTGCCTTGTGGATCGCGGGAATTCCCGACTTGTCAGCCACGAAAGCGAGCAGATAGTTGTTCGACCATTGTCCAAACAACATATCCCACGGAGCGAGGATCAAATACATGCCGAGCAGCAGGCACAAGATGATAAAGAAAATGACGGTAAGTCTTTCGACCATACCGTCATTCTATAACCTTGTTCGCCGGCAGGCAATGCGATTAGTGTGCGACCATGAGGTTCTTCACGCGTTCCGCAACATCTCGATAATCAACATTTTCGGCGTAGATGGTCTCGAGCAGCTTTGCCGAATTTTCGATATTGCCCTCGGCTTCGTGTGCAAGAGCGAGTTCATACCAGATGCCCTGCTTTTCGCTGTCATCGAGGTTGGGCGTCTCGAGTGCTCGATTGAACCAAGTGACTGCATGATTTGCAGTACCGTTGGCTATAAAGCAATGACCAAGCAATGTTGCACATTGGAAGAATCGGCGAGTACCGTCGCTGGCCGAGATCAACTTGGCAGCATCTTGAAACTCGGCAATTGCCTGTTCATAAAGTCCCATTTCCTGATATGCAACTGCCGTATGATAATGCGTATCGAAATCGTCGTCGGCCGGTGTCTCGTCGCTCTCTAGGCCAAATTCCGACCTCATTTCGTCGATGCTGAACGCCCTTGCCTCGTTTACGACAGTTGCTTCGGACGTGGCTGCCTCGGCAGTCGCCGGAGCCGAACCGTTCATTCTTCCGCGCAACGCGACAATCTCATCACGCTCGCCAAACTCGGCACTTAGTTCGTTTAGTGCCTTCTCCGCGAGTTCGTGATAGTCGTTATCGACGTAAAACTCGATGCTCTCGATCTCTTTCAGATACTTAGAAGTGCCACTTTCGGGCAATTCTCCGACGGAACCATTTCGCTCGACAGCGACAGGCTCGACGGCTTCGACAACCTCAGGCGAAGATTCAACCGCAGGCTCGGCTACGATCGCAGCTTCCGTCTCTTCAGGTTCAACTTCGAATTGTGCCTTGATAAGTTCGGCATCAACCACGGCCTCATCAAAACCGTGTTCTTCGTTGATCGTGGCCAAACGGTCTCGCAGTTCCGTTTCGTGTGGCCGTAGGATGGTCAGATGTGCTAGTGCAAATCGCTCGTCTTCGACAGAATGCTGGTCGTGTGCCGCTTTCGAAAGTCGATCGAGGGCATGTGCGTATGCCGCTTCTTCTTTGACCCAAGCAGCGTGGCGAACTAGAAGTCGAAGCCCCGCGAGATGCGTCGAGTTTCGATCTAAGATCTCGCCGATCCAGCGCTTACATTCGTCACTCTGGCCCGCCGCCAGCAAGTATTCAGACGACATCGAAAGAATTCGAGCAGCAGAATCAAGGTCGCTCGAATTCAAGTAAATTCGGATCAGATCGAGAAGCTTCGGATAGTTAGCCGGCTCCATCTCGACCAGTTTTATGACTGCTTTTTCTGCTTCAACAGCGTTATTTGCATCGAGATGACAATCGATCAGCAAATAGAGAACGTCTCGATTGTACGGCTCGTTCTCCAGGATCTCTTCCAAATACGAAACGGCTTTGCCTACACGACCGATCGCCGAATTTGCTTCGACAAGGCCGCCAAGAAGCCGCAAGTCAGATGATCGTATCTCAAGTCCTTTCGAAAATGCCTTGATGGCTTCCTCATGGCTTCCTTTTCGGGCAAATCGGGCACCGGCTTCGGCGTATGCTTCGAGAGCTTCGTCGTTCTGCTTTTCGCGAAGATAGGAATCCGCAAGCGACATGCAGACTTCGGTGTTGTTCGGATCGAGCAACGCGATCTGCTTCCACATCGATAAAGCTTCGATGCGGCGACCATTCTTTTCGTAATGCTCGGCGAGCGTCTGGTAATGTGACCGCGCCTCGTGTAGCGAGCCTTTCAGTGCATAAAGCTCAGCCAGTTTCGTCGAAACTTCGATAGAATCAGGCTGAATTCGCGAGATCTTGTTATAAACAGCGATAGCTTTCTGAGCAAATCCCTGAGTGCTGTAATGCTCGGCAACTTTCAGATAGCAATCGACAGCTTCTCTCTTGTCGGCGTTCTTTGAGTAAAGATCACCGAGCATATTCATCGTGCCGATATCGCGCGGATCAGCATCGACGACTAACTTGTATTCGCCGATGGCCGCTCGTATTTTCCCCTGCGAAACGTAACGCTCGGCATTACGCATCGCCTTTGTCTTATCGAAGCTCATCTTGATCGTTGTTTATCCGACCGGCACATTATTGTCGGCAATTAGCCCTGCGGAAATATCGTTGGGGGCGGTTGCGGGCAAAACACAGGAGAACCTGTGTAAGAAAAGATATCATTCAATTTGCAAGAGTGTCAACATTTTTTATCATTGTTTGACAATGTTTGTGTCGTATTGACCGAAACCTTACTTTGATTTTCGACGCACAATTTTCTAGTCTTTAGCTTCGTCAACGGACGAATGTAACCATATGCAAGCTGTGATCTTGGCAGGCGGAAAAGGCACTCGGCTCAGACCGCTGACCGTTTACACACCAAAACCGATCGTCCCGGTCGCGAATCGGCCTTTTTTGCAGTATCAGATCGAAATTCTGCGAAAGGCAGGTGTTTTGGACATCACGCTTTCGCTTAGCTATCAGCCGGACAAGATAGAGATGTTGTTAGGTGACGGTTCCGACCTTGGCGTTACATTGAAATGCATCACTGAGCCAAATCCGCTTGGCACCGCCGGAGCATATCGATACGCAGCTGATCAGATCAGAGAAACTACCGTTGTTTTTAACGGTGACGTGCTTACCGACATCGATATCGCCAAGTTAATTGAACAACACAAGTCTCGCGGTGCGACCGCGACGATCGTATTAACGCCGGTCGAAGATCCAAGCCGCTACGGATTGGTCGAAACGACCGAAGATGGTCGTATCCTGCGGTTTCTCGAAAAACCAAAACCGGAAGAGCTTGCTTCGCTCGGCATAAACACAATAAACGCTGGCATATACATTCTCGAGCCGGAAGTGCTCGATATGATCGAGTATGAGGTCAACACGTCGTTCGAATATGACGTTTTTCCGACGTTGCTCTTGGAAAACAAACCTTTCTACTCATACGTCATGGACGGCGAATACTGGCGTGACATTGGGACGCCGGAAAGCTATCTCGAAGCCCATCACGACATAATGAGCGGAAAGGTCGCTGGCCTTGAGAATGAGATCGCTGATTTTGAATCCGCAACGGCCGCTAGTATCGATTCCCTTTCGATCATCGGCGAAGGCTGCAACATTAAACCCAACGCAAAGATCGTGAATTCCGTTCTCGGTAAAAACGTCTATGTCGAAGAAAAGGCCGTGATCGAGAATTCGGTCATCTGGTCGCATACACGCGTTTCTTCCGGAGCTCAGATCAACGGTGCGATCATTGGTCGCAACTGTCACATTGGCCGAAATGCATCGGTTGGAGCACAGACGGTACTTGGCGATAAGACCCAATTAACGGATTACACCAAGGTCTAACTTATGCCCGAATTGCCTGAGGTAGATCTAGTCACGCGGACGCTCGACCGGTTTATCGCCGGACGCACGATCGCGGACGCCGTTCTAATTCGCCAACGACTCGCACCTGATTCGTCGCCTGCAAAATTCCGTGGTTCATTGAAAAATGCGACCGTCACGTCAGTCACTCGACGCGGAAAGCACATCTTGATCGAACTCGATAATGGTAAAACGCTGATCGTTCACCTTAGAATGAGTGGCCGATTTTCGTTGCTGGACGCCGACGACACGGATCCGAAATTCACACACGCAGTTCTGTATTTCTCTGACAACACTAGACTTACATTCGACGACCAACGGCATTTCGGCCTAATGAAGATCGTCAAAACCAAAGACGTTCATCTTGCCAAGGAGATCGCGAAGCTTGCTCCGGAACCATTTGCCGACGAGTTCACGGCGGACTATTTGATCGTGGAACTTAAGAGAGCGAATCGCGTTTTGAAAGAATTTCTCCTCGACCAAACAAAAGTAACGGGCCTCGGAAACATCTACGCCGCCGAAGCGATGTTCGCCGCCGGCATTCATCCGGCGATACGAACGAACAATTTGTCAAAGCCTCGAACGATTCGGCTGTTCGAGCAAATAGTTGATGTCTTGCGAAACCAGATCGAACTGAGCAAGATCGGTGAGCCCGATCCGAAAGTTATCGATGGCCGCTATTTCGCGGACAACGCGACGCGACAATGGCTCGTCTATGACCGCGAAGGCCAGCCGTGCATAAATTGCAATTCGCCCATCGTTCGGTTAAAACAGAGTGGTCGTTCCACGTATTTTTGTAAAATTTGCCAGCGGCGCTAGGTCGCAATTTTGAGGAGAAAACTATGCTCAGATCGAAGTTTTTCGCCGTGTTGTTTGCGGTTACGTTCCTATTGTCGCTTTCCGGTTCTGCCCTTGCTTGTGCATGCTGTGCGGAACGCGGCTTTCGCAGTCTGCGGGTCGCAGCTCTCGACGAATATCAGCGCGGGCTGCTCAAGGATATGAAGATGGAAGACACCGTCAACCTTTATACGGATGAAGCGGGCTTTGAGATGATCCGCGGCCTGAGAGACCTTGAAAAGGAATACAATGACGGCGGATTGGAAAAGATCGATCTGGTCAGTTCATATCTGAACAATTCGTGGAAGATCACGATCAAAACTCCGGGCGGCAAAACCGGCACATTGACTTTGCCGAGACCGTCCGTCGCTACAATGTTCAAAGTCGATCAGTTTGAAAGGACCGAGGGCGACGCCGTGCTTTACAAAGAATTTATGTTCAACGGCAACGTTGGTTCGGGCACCGGAGCGTTCAAGTCCGGAATAGTCAGTCCAACCAAATACAGTCTTGTCTTCATGGGCAAGGGCAATTTCTGCGACAACGCTGAGGATTTTACTAACTGGCGTCTGGAGATCAACGGTTCAAAAGCGCGTTATGCATTTTTCGGAAAGATGAAAGCCTAGCGGCATCTTGACACTGCCTATCTAAAGTTAGATTATCGACTTTACGATCGTGGTGAGTTATTGCGACTTGCGACCACGTTAAATAAACGGCTAAACAGCGATATAGAATTTGCCTTTTTGGAAAGTCTCGCTGGTTCGGCGAGACTTTTTTATATGAAGAACTTTCGCGAAATACTTGAGAACGATTCGATCTACGTTTTTGACGGAGCCGTAGGCACACGGCTGTACGACAAGGGCGTTTATATCAATCGTTCGTACGACGAATTGAATCTCACTGCGCCTGATCTCGTTCGCGAGGTTCACGAAGAATACATCAACGCCGGTGCGGACATTATCGAGACGAACACGTTCGGTGCCACGCGAAACAAGCTTCAGCCTTACGGCCTCGAATCGAAACTTCGTGAGATAAACGTCGCCGCCGCCCGAATTGCGGGAGAAGCCGCCGGCGACAAGGTATTCGTGGCCGGAGCGATCGGGCCGTTGGGATTGCGGATCGAACCGTTTGGCCCGACGAGTTTTGAAGAAGCAAAAGCGATGTTCCTCGAACAGGTCGAAGGCCTGCTCGAAGGCGGCGTCGATCTGTTCATCCTCGAAACGTTCTCCGAAGTTCCCGAGATCGAACAGGCGATCAAGGCCGTTCGTGAGCTGTCCGACCTGCCGATCGTCGCTCAGATGGCTATCCAGATGGACGGCAAGACCACATTTGGTACAACTCCTGAATCGTTTACCGCAGCTCTCGACAAGCTCGACGTTGACGTAATCGGCCTCAATTGCGGAATGGGGCCAAACCATACGCTGAATGCCCTGGAGAAGATGCGAAGCGTGACGGACAAGAAACTGTCGGCTCAGCCGAACGCAGGCTTGCCGCGTGATGTTCAGGGCCGCCAATTTTATATGGGCTCGCCGGAGTATATGGCCGAGTTCTCGCGGCGGTTTGTTCAGGCCGGAGCCAAGTTCGTAGGCGGCTGCTGCGGCACTACACCAACACACATCAAACTCATCGCAGAATCGATCCGCTCGGTCAGTCCGCGACAATCTATCAGCGAAGCTCGTAAGCAAAGCGCAAATGTGGCTGAACTGAAACCGCACGATGTCGAAGTCGTCGCTCCCGAAGAACGCAGCCGCTGGTCGGCGAAGATCGCTCGAGGCGAATTTGTTACTTCGGTCGAAGTGCTGCCGCCGAAAGGCTGCGATGCTGAAAAGACGCTTGATTCGATCCGTTTGCTAAAAGAAGTCGGAGTTGACGGCGTGAACATCCCCGACGGCCCGCGTGCTCAAACGCGTATGTCTGCGATGGCGACTGCCGTTCTTGTGGAACGCGAGATCGGTATTGAGGCTGTTCTGCATTATTGCTGCCGCGACCGCAATTTGCTCGGAATGATGTCCGACCTACTCGGAGCCGCCGCAATGGGCCTCCATAATCTGCTGATCATAACCGGCGATCCGCCAAAAATGGGGCCGTATCCCGACGCCACAGCAGTTTTCGACATCGATGCGATTGGCCTGACGAACATGGCCAATAAGCTGAATCACGGCCTCGATCTCGGCAATAATCCGATCGGCAAACCGACGGCGTTCTCGATCGGAGTTGGAGTAAATCCCGGAGCGATTAATCTCGATGAAGAAATTCGCCGCTTCGAATGGAAGGTCGAAGCCGGTGCCGAATATGCGATCACGCAGCCGGTTTTCGACACTGAACAATTACGTACATTTCTCGATAAGATCTCGCACGTTCGAATCCCGATCGTCGCAGGCATTTGGCCGCTGATCTCGTATCGAAATGCCGAGTTCATGCACAACGAAGTTCCGGGCGTAAATGTCACGCCGGAAATTCTGGAACGCATGCGTGCGGCATCCGAGATCAGCAAAGAAGAAGGCCGTGACGAGGGCATCCGCATCGCCCGCGAATCGCTCCTAGAGGTCCGCGACGTGATCCAAGGCGTCCAAGTCTCGGCACCGTTCGGGAATGTGAAATACGCTCTTCAGGTTTTTGAAGTGCTAGATGAATTCAAAAATAAGACGGCATGAATATGCCGTCTTATTAGAGTTCAAAATATCTCTACTAACTACCTGCTATCGTAGGTATTCACGCTAAAATCCGAACCGATACCCCACGGCGTTACGGTCGCAGTACTGTTAAAACTATTGAAGACCCAATAGTTGCTCTGAGCTGATGCCGTCGCCCCGGGCCTATAAACCGCAAGATCGGTCCTAGCATCTCCGTCATAGTCTCCCTGAACCGGAAGATCGCCTGAAAAACCGAAAGTTTGTGTTCGTGTCGCTCCGTTTGAGCTTTGTAATATCCACCAAACCAATGGTGATGTTGACGTTCCACCGGTCCTAGCTACCGCGAGGTCATACTTGCCGTCGCCATCGTAATCGCCTGGTAAAACGTAGTCTGTATTGAAGTTGCCAAAGCCTTGGTAGGTTATTGTGCTATCAGAACTTCGCCTGATTATGAAGGTGTTAGCAGGCGTCAATCCGAACCTGTAAACGGCAATGTCAAATTTCCCATCTCCATCGTAGTCGCCTGGTATCGCGCTATCAAACGTTGTCGTGCCGTTTCCTGTTTGACCAAATGCAAATACTTGGTCCTGGCCGGTGACGGTCAGGCCGATCGTGCTACGCCGGATCCACCAATTTGTAGCATCTGTAGCGGCGGCACCTTTTCTAAATATCGCAAGATCAGTAATTCCGTCGCCATCGTAGTCTCGGCAAATGGCTTGATCTCCATTAAGACCAAACGGGATCTGTTGTACGACATTATCCGAACCTCGATAGATCCAGAAATTGCTCTGTAGCCCCGCAGAAGCACCAGCTCTGTAGACAGCCAGGTCGTCGCGACCGTCGTTGTCATAATCTCCCGGAACCGGAAAATCAGTATTGGCGTCACCGAAAACGCCAGTCTGAATGCCGGACGTGCTGTTCCTGCTCCAGTATGTGATCGTTGCGTTCCCCGGCGGTGCGACATTCGGAAATCTTAAAACACTTAGATCGGTTCGACCGTCCTCATCCACGGGACGCCTGATCCCGAGTTGCCCCCGGATCTCGCCGGCGGCGAAGTTCGAAGTATGGACATTTACATATCCCAGATGAGCACGTAGCTGACTGATCTGAGTGGCCGTAATGCTACCGCTACCGGTGATCGTGCCCGATGTTCCACCAACCGCACCGAAATTGATCGCAACCCCCGCAGTCGCTCCGATCGCAGCCGGCGCATGAATGTGCGACGCCGTCTGATTGCTCGACAAACCGTTGAATACGACAGTAAACGAGTATGTCAATGCCGCTTCGTTAACGACCACACGAGCATAACCCGTTCCAGTCGTAGCCACTCCCGGTACTTCTTGAGCTCCATTCAAGTGGGCGTAAAAGGTCTCAGCTTTTGCCGACGCGGCAGAAAAGCAAATAACAACCAGCAATCCAACAATTCCAAGTATTCTCACAATAACCTCCGATAGCCGCGTCGCGGCACGTTTTGTGGTGTTTATGCTCCGAATTGAGCGACTGCAACACCATCGACAGCTTTGTACTATCAAATAGTAAGGGGTTATGTTGAGAATACGCCCAATCATATGATGCGTCAATAGGATTTTGTACTTGCCGAAATTGCACGGCAACCATTGTGTTACGCTTAAACACTAAATTGCGATGATAATGTTAAGCCTATAACCAATACGAACGGTGAAACTATGAAAAAAGCACTCTTGGCAATATTCGTTCTAACGATCTTGATGCTAGCGGCAGACACCGCACAAGCTTGCTCTTGTTTGGTCGAGCGAGATAGGCCTGAAATTAATTATGCGGCTTGGGCAAAGGCGTTTGAGGGTGCAGCATTTGCCGGTCGCGTTTTAAGCGTCGAACCAAGCGAGCATCAGATGATGTCAAAAATCACGTTTGCCGTAGCCGAGCATTGGCGCGGTGTCGAAGGCGACAAAGCCGTCATCTATACGCCCGAGAATTCAGCTATGTGCGGCGTCAGCTTCGATGTTGGAAAGGACTACGTTGTCATCGCAGACAGCGACGGAAAGAAATTCTCGGTGTATAGCTGTCCATCGATCGAATACGCTCGGCATCAAGAGAAGTATTTGGAGGCACTCGGCCCCGGAAAAATAATAAGTAACAGTCCAAAAAAATTTGACGAGTTCGGAAACATTAGTTGTGAAGACGAACTCGCAAGGCTCGACAATCTCGTATTGCATTTACAAAATGATCCACGAACCATGGCATTCATAGTTGTGTACGGCGGAAAGACCGGCAAGAAGAATGAAGCTAAAGCTCGGGTAGCAAGGATGAAGTATTACTTGACCAAGAACAGAGGTGTCGACGCCTCGCGGGTAATAACAGTTGACGGTGGTTACCGAGAAACTCTTTCAGGCAAGATTTGGACGGCTGAACGAGCCGAAAACATTCCGATTGGATTGCCGGAGCTCACGCCGACGGTCTCTGCGAAGAAGGTAGTACTGAAAGGAACTGCGAAGATCCGCGGTTACAATTGCGCCGACGAAATGGGCAAGTAGTATTAGGCTACGGAACGATAATTATCTTTCCTAGCGTATGGCTCTCGATCACAGCGTGATGAGCTGCCGGAGAATCATCTAACGAAAATGTTTTACTGACGACCGGAGACAAGTGCCCATTGCTCAAGCCGTCAAAGATCGCCTCGTGGATCTCGTCG
>CALMPJ010000128.1 GCA_937871585.1 uncultured Acidobacteriota bacterium
ACCGAAGGCGGTAGCGGAGACGATTTATTGTCGGTTTCGTGTTCGGACAATGTTACTTTAGGTAAACTTTTACATTATCTTTGCACTTGAGGGGCGATAAGGGAAGTGTTAATGGTGGTTCCGGGCGTGCGATCATGGCATTTTGTTTATGAACAAAGGCTCTTTGTTAGCTAAAGAACCTTCTTTGCTGTCTAACAAATTGAACTCTTTAATAAACAAGATGGTCTTATTAATAAACAAAGTGACCTTGTTAGGTTATTTAACACTACAAAACACCGGCGAACCCAAAATATTGAGCTGAGTTGGCAGCCTTGTCGCGGCTCATTTATCGCGGATCGGATGCAAAATGATCCCAAGTGGCTTTGGCGATGTCGGCGATGATCTTTTCGTTCGTTTCAAAGGTCTCCTGTGATTCGGAAACAAAGACGCTGATGTAGAAATGCTTGCCGTTCGGAAGGAACACGATGCCGATGTCGTTGACCGCAGCATAAACTCCGGTCGTCTTGTGAGCCCCGGAATAGCCTGTTTTGTGAGCGACGACTGTTCCTTCGGGCAGTTGTCCTTTCAGACGCATTGCGCCGGTCGACGTCTCACGCATTATTCGCCAGATGAACTCGTGACTCTTTTGCGAGAGCAGTTTCTTCTTGTTCTCAAAAAATGCTTTCAAAACATTGTTCGCGGCCTTTGGCGTTGTCCAGTTCTCGAACTGCCGATCCCAATTGCCTTGCATTGTCTCTTCGTTGATCTTGATCGAGATGTTCTTGAACCTGTGTTTTACAAAATAGTCTTCGACTGCTTTCGGCCCGCCGAGCAGTTTGAGTAGAACGTCGCAGCCGACGTTGTCGCTTTGTGAGACTGTGTACTTCAAGATCTCAGCGATCGTGAGCGTCGTGCCCTCGGGAAAGGCTTCGCGGATAGGGCTGTACAAGCCGGGCAGCAACTCGCTCTTCTTGATCTCGATCTTTTGATCAAGCGAAAACTTGCCTTTGTCGATCTCAGACATCATCGCCAAGCCGATGTGAAACTTGAACACACTCTGCATTGGGTACCGACGGTCGCCATTGATGACTAGCTCGTCCTTTCCACCACCGCCGACGATCGCAACGCCGACCGTCGCCTTCTTCGACGCTACGATCTGTTCAATGCTTCTTTTCAGATCGGCCTTGCTCTGGGCAAATGTCTGAGCCGAGCCAAAGAGAACTAGTAAAGAAAAAAGAAAGTATGCTGTCCGCTTCATATTATTTTCCGCCTAGATTGCACATATTGATCGTTGAGAGGCCCAACTCTCTGACCTTTTTTTCGTCGGCGATCGAGAGGGCTGTTTTGCCTTGTTCGCAGTAGATCGCCATGCGGCCCATATATGCTGTGGCGAGCGTCGGGTCGAGACTTATCGCTTTTGAGTAATCAGCCAACGCAAGGTCTTTCTTGCCGAGATCGTCGTTTACACTCGCTCTGCCGTTAAATGCCGCGGCGTTATTCGGGTTGTATTTGATCGCCTGTTCAAAATCGGCAAGCCCGAGTTTCAGGCGGGCGATGGTCTCGGCGTCAGGGGTTGACTTGTTACGCATATCGGTCGAATACATCAGTCCGCGCTCAACATAGGCAGCGTCAAAATTTGGTTTGTACTTGATCGCAGAAGTCAGGTCTTCGAGCATTTTCGTATGCTGGAGCCGGATCTTGTCGATCGCGTTGCCATCGGCACTGACGCTGTATGGAAACCTTTTGTAGGTGAAAGCACGATTGAAATACGCCATCGCGTACTCAGGTTTTTCCTTGATGGCCTTTGTAAAATCGGCCACCGCCATGTAGCCGTCCTGAAGGCGAAAATAGAGCATTCCGCGCGTGTTGTAGTGCTGCGCGTCGTATTTGCTGAGCTTGATCGCCTCGTCCAGATCCATGAGGGCTTCCTTCAGTTTGCCGCTATCGCGATGGACGGTTCCGCGTATGTAGTATGCGTCAGCATAATCCGGAGCGATCTTCACGGCTTGGTTCAGGTCATTCATTGTGGTCGGGTCCTCCAAAAAGAACTTGGCTAGGCCGCGGTGAGCGAAAGCAACTCCGTTTGCCTTGATAGCGATCGATCTATCAAAGTCAGCGATCGCTTCTTTGTAAAATTGGAACTCAAGAAGCAGTTTGCCGCGAGCGTTGTAGTACGGTATTTCGCTCGGAGCGATATCGATCGCTTTACTGAGGTCGGCCAGCGCCCGTTGAGCGATACCGTTAGCCGTTTTTCGGTCGTTGTCATCGTCCTTGGTCTTGACCGCGATCGCGGTCAGGGATATTCCGCGATAATGCAGAAGCTTGGTGTTGTTTGGCTGGACCGCCAGAACCTTATCGAGATCATTGACCGCAAGCTGGTGTCTTTGGATCATGAAATAGATCGTTCCGCGTTCGGTCAATGCGTCGATGTAATTCGGATGAAGGTTGATCGCCCGGGACAATGCGTCGATGGCATCGCCTATCTCAAGAGCCTTCCAGAGAGCTTTACCTTTTTCATAATCTTCGACGGCCTTCGCCGGAACCGCCGTCGAAGGCTTTGGCTGTGTCGCCTTCGGCGTGGGTTTCGGCGTTGGCCGAACCGGCTGAGCGTTGAGCGTCGCGGTATGAAATAGAAACGCGGCAACTACCGCTAGCATGAATGTGAAATTCTTGGTCATTACTGATCAGTTCTTACGAGTATGTATGTTTGGAAACGGACTGTGAACTATCATTTATCGAGGATAAACTATGATAGTAACCGAAACTTCAACGACGCCGCCAATTAAGGGACGAGCACCGATCCTTAAGAGGAAATTCAAAATGAACTCCCTCGATAGGTCAGATCGAAGAACCTAAATTAGTTGCTTTCAGAATACTTTTTGAAGTTGTCGAGAATCGCCTGCCAGCCTTGTTGCTGCAGTTCGTGCGAGTTTTCATCCTCAGCGTCGAATACGACCGTTACTTGAGTATGGCTGTCTAGTTCGGCGAAATTGACCGTCGCC
>CALMPJ010000129.1 GCA_937871585.1 uncultured Acidobacteriota bacterium
CGGCTACGTGGACCTCGACGAGAAGATGACGATCAGCTTCGTTATGAACCGCTGGATCGAAGGGCTTTACGAATACGGCCGATACCAACGTCTGGTCAAAGCAGTGTACGAATGCCTGGGCTATTCGACAGACAAGAACGTTTTCGTTGCTGCAGCACCGCAATAGTGGGCAGAAAGGAAGGTTTCACCAAAGGAGAAAATATATGAGTTGGAATGAGTTTATAGATTCGATGTACACGGCCCGCGGTCAGATGATCAATCAGGTTGTAGCAGTTCTTCTGATGGTCTTTTTCGTGACGGCATTGACCATTAGCGTTGGCATTCCGGTTATGGTGATCGTCGCAACCTCGGCCCTGATCGGGTTGTTTTGCTGGCGAGCCACAAATCTTCGGCAGCCGATCACGCCGGTCACGACGGCTGTGCTGTTTCTTTGTACAACTGCGATGCTCCACACGCATATGTATGAAGAGCACGTCAGCCTGTTCGGGCCGGCGATGACGAGGGTCTTCAACGTGGCCCTACCGGATGAGCGTTTTCTGACGGTCTTTGTCTTCATTCTTCCAGTGATCTATTTCCTGACCGCCGCCGGATTGCTGCTGCGGATACCACTTGCTGGGTTCGTCGCATGGTTCATCTTTATCGGCCCTGGAACCGCGGAATTCACGCACTTTATCTTTCCGCTGATCGAACCGGCTATCGATCCGACTGGCACAACCACGATATCGGCGATCGTCAACGGCGTACAGGTGGACGGCATGCGCAATCACTATTACTGGACGACGGGCGAATACTATTTCCCGGGAATGTACACGGCCGTTCTTCCGATGATCCCGGGTATTTGCAGCATCTGGTGGCTATTCAGAAATCGAAAGGCAAAGCTTGCATGAGTCAAGCAAAAGGGAAAGGAATGAAAAGTTCACGAATTATGAACAGAAGAAGTTTTATTGGGTTTGCCGGTGCGTCAGTTCTAGCGGTTGGCGCAGCGGCCTACTCATTCAGCGACAGACATAGTCTTGAGCGGGATGACATCAAAGCCGCAGATGAAAATGTTGGCATGATGTCGCCTGACGAGAAAGAGATCCTTTATCTCGCCTCACTAGCGCCTAGCGGCCACAATACACAACCTTGGTTCGTTCAGTACATCGAGCCATATCACTGGATCATCGCTAACGACAAAACGAGGTGGCTGCCGGCGGTTGATCCAACGCAGCGAGAGACGATCTTATCGATCGGTGCTTTTCTACAGAATTTGGAGTACGCTGCGGGCTCCTTCGGGTACACCTGTGCCTGGACTCTACTGGCAACGACCAACCAGGACGAACGTATTATGGAAGTAAAACTTACCAAGACGGGCGGGAAGAGTAACTTTGATAGAGAAAAAATTAAGACTCGGCGAACCGTCCGTTCGAACTATCATCGTGAGCTGATCAGTAAGGAGGACCTCGATCACATTGTTGGTTCAGAGCCGGACGGGTTTCACTATCTGCCCGCCGATGGAAAAGAAAGTCAGTATGTCAACGAACAAACCATTGAGGCAAACCGCATACAGGCGTATCGTGACCCGGCTCAGGCAGAACTGGCTGATTGGATCCGGTTCTCGAATCAGGACGCCGAGAAATATTGCGATGGACTGACAACCGCGAGCATGGAGATCAACGGCATCCCTGGTTTCTTGGTGAGAAATTTCTACAGCAAAGATAGTGCGATGAGCAATGATTTCAGAGACCAAGGGATCGATAAGGTTAGATCGCAAGTTTCTCAGTCGGCTGGTTGGATCTTACTTACAAGCAAGGATAGTTCCGTTGCGACCCTGCTTGAGTCCGGCCGTCGCTTGCAAAGGCTTCTCCTAAGGATTCGGGAACGAAACATCGCCATCCATCCAATGACTCAGATATTGGAGGAGCAATCAACCCAGCAGGTTCTGAATGATTCGATCAAGATCAATGATCCGGTCCAGTTCATTTTGCGGACGGGGTATTTGGACGAATATCCAATGCCCGTTTCCTTACGCCGACCTGTTGGTTGGTTTTTGCGGAAATAAAACGGGAATGGGTTCGACTCACAGAAAGCCATTGGCAAGACATATTTACCAGCTAATGAGAACAGTCATCAAATACAATCCTTTCATAAGTTTCGTAGCGATCGCGTACGGTTGGACGTGGATCTTTGCGGCCCTTATTGATCAAATTATCCTTTTTCCTCTGCTGGCTCTCTTTGGCCCGTCCGTTGCGGCGATCATTGTTCTTAAAGCAACGCATCGAACGTCGGGGCTGGTGGAGCTTAAAAATAGGTTTAAGATGTCGCCTGCACTCTTGGCCTGGTGTGTTTTAGCTGTCCTATTACCTCTCGCATTACTTTTCCCAATATGGCTTTTGCACAACTGTTTGGGGGAAGCGATCGACTTTAAGCTGAACCAACTCTCTCTGCTAAGTATAGTTGTGGCGATTCTCATTATAGGTGAAGAGGTAGGCTGGCGAGGATTCCTTCTACCATATCTTCTCCAGCGATACTCGCCAGTAACTAGCAGCCTGATCGTCGGCATTATCTGGGCAGTATGGCACGTCCCGAATTTCTTGATCCCAAGTTTCCCTCATTATGGGTTGCCCTTCTCGGCATTCGTGTTGATGACGACAGCTTTCTCGATGCTGTTTACTTGGATTCACCTAAGGACGAATGGCAGTCTGGTCGTAGCCGTCATCTTTCACGGCGCACTAAATCTTTTTTCACTTGGCGGTGTAGAGCCCTCCAGAGAGTACTGGCTAAGGGCCGTTACATACACCGTGGCATCTCTCGTTGTTTACGGAGTCACGAGTCCGAGTGCTATCTCTCGCGGCCCACAGACCAAGGAGGTAAATCTATGAAGACCGAACAAATCGCGCTCACCGCGAGCGTCGTATTCGCCGGGCTGTGGTCCGGCCTTCTCGGAATGTTGACCCTGGTCATGCATCCAATGCTCGCAAACATGAACGGTGCGGAGTTCGAGCGATTCTTGCGGGCGTTTCTTCCAGTCGCGAGGAAAGCCTGGTTCAACTACGTCTGCGCGATCGGGATGGCTGTCGCACCGATCGTCGCTCTCATTAGCCTTCGGGACGACCCGAGCTCCATTTCATTCCTTCTCGCCGCGATCGGCCTAACCATAGTGATCGTCGGCGTGTACGTCGTCTCCAATGTGTGGAAAGAACCACTCCACGACGTGATGTTGACCTGGAACCCCGAAGCCATGCCGACGGACTGGGAAACCGGACGCAGTCGCTACTTCGCGATCAACTGGATACAGGCGGCCGCGACCTGGACTGTGTTCGCATTATTTCTCGCGGCGCTGATCGCGGCCTGAGTCTCGACCTGCGGCAACGACCGGACAAAAGACGCCACGATCTTGAGTTTGGCGGAAGCGAAAAAGATGCACATGAAATTCTTCCGCAGCAGGCTTTTGAACCACCTTTTTGATGACAATTAGGGTCTAAAGACGTCTGGAAAGACCAGAAATGGCCGAATTTAGTCAGGAAAATTCCCCCGCAATTCCCCCCGGAAAGGTAATTAGGTAAAAAGGAAAGGCCACCCCTGAAAAGGGGCGGCCGGTAAGTCATTGCAAGTAAGGATGTTAATGTGGTACTGGGGACGGGAATCGAACCCGTACGTCCCTAAGGACACAGGATTTTAAGTCCTGGGCGTCTACCAATTCCGCCACCCCAGCACGATAATTGAGATTAGCATGTGAGGCGTAATGATAACAATTGATAGCGTCAATACGTGTTATCATTTACGCGAATATTATGGACGCTTACGGCTGGATAATTTGGTTGATACTCGGCGTGGGCCTGATCATCGCTGAGATATTTACGCTTGGGTTTGTACTTTTTTGGTTCGGGATCGGAGCATTGGCCGCTGCGGTTGCCGGTTGGCTCGGGCTTGGGTTTGCCGGACAGTTTTTGATCTTCGCGGTTGTCTCCGTAGCAATGACCGTTTTGTCGCGAACGATACTTTACGACTATCTACCACACGGAACAGGCGGCAACTTAAAATCCGGTGTCGATGCCTTACCCGGCAAGATCGGGACTGTCACCATTGCCAGCAAAGGTGCTCTTAACGAAGGCGCGGTCAAAGTGTTCGGTTCCGAATGGACTGCATTTCCGATCGATGACGATGGTGTGCTAACCGAAGGTGAAAAGGTAGAGGTTATTGAGGTTCGAGGTTCGTCTATTTACGTTCGCCGAGCGACAAAGGAACTCGGCGGCTGGAAGCAAGACTAAATGATCTCGGCAGTGTCTTCTTCGTCAAACGTCTGATCGGCCGTGTCGTGAATTCCGCCGAGGTCGATCATCTCAAGCTTTACATCATCGCCTTGTGGCTTTGGCAGCGAATCGCCGGAGAATTTTGCCAGAATAACTGGAATATTATCCTCACCGCCGTTCTCGTTTGCTTCGCGAACTAGGTCGACACAGCCATTTTGCAGTGCGTCGTAATTATCTAGCACCGCACGCTGCATTCCCGCCGCAGTTACCTTATTCGAAAGCCCATCACTACAAAGCAAGAACACATCACCATCGTGCGGCTGAACTCGCGCAGACACAGGATAGATCTCGTTCTGCGCACCTAGGGCTTGAAGAATGACGTTCTTGAGATTATGCGTCTCGGCTTCTTCCGGGGAGATCTGTTGAGCGTCGATCAATTGCTGCACAAGCGATTGATCCTTCGTGACTTGATATATCTTGCCATTACGAACCAGATACGCGCGGCTGTCGCCGACTTGAATGATATCTGCCGCATTCGGCGTCACGCCGAGTCCCGTGAATGTGGCTCCCATGCCCTGAAACTGCGGATCGGTTCGTCCTTGATCGTGAATGAGATAGTTTGCGTTGACCGTCGCTTCATAGAGTCGCGAGATCAGATTGTGGTCGAGAGTTTC
Organism: uncultured Acidobacteriota bacterium; assembly: GCA_937871585.1. Taxonomy (GTDB): domain Bacteria; phylum Acidobacteriota; class Blastocatellia; order Pyrinomonadales; family Pyrinomonadaceae; genus OLB17. The sequence goes on from CALMPJ010000129.1 coordinate 4,907, forward strand.
GGGCGTTAATGTCGCGTCAAGATCTTCGGCGAGCAGATGTTCGCTCACTGTTTCGACAGCCATTGTGCTGGCTACTTCGCCCGCGAGAGCTCCGCCCATGCCGTCCGAAACTGCTAAGACAACGCCGTTGTCATCAACCGCAAACCGCTGGCTCTCGATGACAAACTCGTTGTCCTCCTGATCGCCGGTCCAGCGTTTGGCATCCGAAATGTTAAGCAACAGATAGTTATCCTCGTTGCCCTTTCGAACTCGGCCAATGTGCGAGGTCGCATGTATCTCAACAGTGAACATAGAAAACTTTGTCGAGTGTATAAACTCAAAAGCCGTGAGTCAAAACGCCAGACTAGCTGAGTGCCTGATCGAGATCGGCAACGATGTCCTCAACATCCTCAATTCCAACCGAAATTCTTACGAGCCCATCCGTAATACCGAGCGAATCACGCTTTTCTTGAGGTACGGACGCGTGCGTCATCGACGCAGGATGTGAGATCAGTGTCTCGACTCCGCCGAGGCTTTCGCCAAGTGTACATAGTTTGACGCCTTCGAGAACCTTTTTTGCGTTCTCGATCGAACCTGTCTCAAACGCGACCATGCCGCCAAATCCGCTCTGCTGCCGCTTGGCAAGCTCGTGCTGCGGATGCGATGTAAGTCCCGGATAATAGACCTTTTCGACATTCGGATGCTCTGCCAGGAAGTTCGCAACGATGCGGCCGTTGCGATCGTGGGCTTCCATTCGAACCGCGAGCGTTTTTGTGCCGCGCAGCACTAGGAATGAATCAAACGGCGACAATATCGCCCCGACACCATTCTGCACAAAACCGATCCATTCGGCATCAGCGTCATCATTCAAAGCAACAAACCCGCCGACGCTGTCGCTGTGGCCGTTCAAATATTTCGTCGTCGAATGAACCACGATATCCACACCGTGTTCGATTGGCCGCTGAAAATACGGCGACATAAAAGTATTGTCGCAGACGACCTTGGCACCGCGAGCGTGTGCAAGCTCCGAAACAGCCGCGAGATCAGTGACAGACATCACGGGATTCGTCGGCGTTTCGACGAACAGCATTTTGGTGTTTGGCTTGAACGCCGATTCGAGACTTGCAACGTCGGTAGTATCAGCAAGATCGAATTCGACGCCGTAATTCGACAGAATTCGATTGAACAGTCGAAACGTGCCGCCGTAGGTGTTGTCGCCAAGAATTACGTGGTCGCCAGCCTTTACGAGCTTGAGCACGGCGTCAGTTGCGGACATTCCAGAGGCAAATGCAAATCCATACTTCGCTCCTTCTAAAGCCGCGATGTTGACTTCAAGTGCCGAACGCGTAGGATTTTGTGTGCGAGCGTATTCGTAGCCGCCGGTCGGTTTGCCGAGAGCCTCCTGTTTATACGTCGAGGTCTGATAGATCGGAACACTTACCGCTCCGGTCGTCGGATCTGGTTCGTTGCCTGCGTGTATTGCCTTAGTTGCGAATCCCATAATTCAAGCGGAAACGCAATATTTTATCCTATTTTTAACTGCGCGGGCTAACGCGAAAGACTTGATTCATAGACTGAGATCGCCTTTTCGTTGAGAAGTGTCAGCCCAATGTCATCGAGTCCGTTCAGCAAGCAGTGTTTTCGAAACTCGTCTATCTCAAATGCGGCAACGTCACCATGATATTCTGAGATAGTTCCCGAAGCGAGATCGACGGTGATCCAATAGCCATCATCAGAATCTGCTTTCGTCGCAATGTCTTCGGCAATAGCCTCGTCAACTGTGACCGGTAAGAGCCCGTTTTTGAGACTGTTGTTGTAAAAAATGTCGCTGTAGCTGGAAGCGATTATCACTCGAAAGCCATGGTCCATCAGGCTCCAAGGTGCATGTTCACGCGACGAGCCGCAGCCAAAGTTCGCTCCGGCGACGAGTATCGATGCACCTGAAAACTTCTTGTTATTTAGAACAAAATCCTCATTCGGAGTTCCGTCGCTTTGGAAACGCCAATCGTAGAACAAGAATTCGCCGTAACCTGTTCGTTCGATTCGTTTGAGAAACTGCTTTGGAATGATCTGGTCCGTGTCTATGTTCGCCCGATAAAGCGGAGCAACAAGTCCTGTGTGTGACGTGAATTTTTCCATCGCGATCAATTGAACCTCCAATCGCGAACATCGACAAAGTGTCCCGTAATTGCCGCGGCCGCTGCCATCATCGGCGAAACGAGATGTGTCCGACCACCGCGGCCTTGGCGACCCTCGAAATTTCGGTTTGATGTTGAAGCACAGCGCTCTCCTTCTTTCAGGATGTCCTCGTTCATCGCCAAACACATCGAGCATCCCGCCTCGCGCCACTCAAATCCCGATTCGACGAATATTTCGGCAAGACCTTCGTCCTCGGCTTGCTTCTTGATCAGCATCGAGCCGGGAACGATCATCGCGTTGACACGGTCGCTGACCTTGTAGCCTTTGACGACGCGAGCGGCTTCGCGAAGGTCCTCGATGCGTGAATTTGTACACGAACCAATGAATGCACGATCAATTGCGATGCTCTCGATCGATTGCGAAGGCTCGATGCCCATATATTCGTAGGCACGCTCAAACGACTTTGCCTCCGAAGCATCCTTTGCCTCCGAGGTTTCCGGCACACGACCTGAGATCGTCGCAGACATATCCGGCGACGTTCCCCAAGTAACCTATGGTTCGAGTTCGGCCGCATCAATATCAAGCACACGGTCAAAAACCGAGCCTTCGTCCGAGGCTAATGCACGCCGTCCGTCCACGCTGCGTTCCCATTCATCGCCTTTTGGAGCAAAAGTGCGGCCTTTGACGTACGCAAACGTAGTTTCGTCGGGCGCGATCACATCGACGCCCAACTTTTCAAGCTGCCTCGCCATCGAGATCTTTTCTTCTAAATACATCGAGCATCCCGGCGACTGCTCGCCGTCACGCAGTGTCGTGTCAAAAATTTCGATCTTGGTCTTTTGCATCGTCTCCTCCAAATCGCGTACTAGATCCGTAACGGCAGGTACTATTTGGACAGATGATATAAATCGCAGTTACATTAGTCAATCTTATGTAAATGTTTTTTACATAATGTATTTTTATGCTACGATAATGTAGGCTTGATCCGGGGGCAAGGAAAACCGTTTGCTCTTAAGACGTAAGCGATTACAATGTTTCTTGCAGGAACATAACAAATGGACATAAATCAACTCGAAGTTCTGGCAACTGTCGCCCGCGAACGCAGCTTCTCACGGGCAGCCGAAGTTCTGGGCCGTTCGCAGCCGGCTGTCAGCCAGGCGATCTCTCGGCTTGAAAGCACACTTGGCGAAACTCTTTTCGATCGGTCGTCGAAAGACGGAACTCTTACACCGGCGGGCGAACTGCTGCTCGAACACGCGATACAGATCCTCAACATTCGGCGCGAAGCCGAAACGTCGATACGCGAACTTCGCACTCTACAAAGCGGCAAGATAACGATCAGTGCAAATGAACATACAGTTTTCTATTTGCTGCCAAAGATCGCTGAATTCCGAGCAAAGCATCCGAACATCAAGGTCGAGGTCAAGCGTGGCGTTGCAAGCCGAATTCCGAAGCAAGTGATGGCTCGCGAAGCTGAGCTCGGCATTATCTCATTCACACCAACGGACGAATCTGTTAATTCGATACCCGTTTTCTCGGATGAATTAGTGCTGGTTGTCGCTCCGTCACATCGACTTGCGGGCAAAAACACTGTTTCGATAAAAGAACTTGGCGGCGAAAATTTCATAGCGCATAATGCGGTTTCACCTTACCGGCAGCGAGTCATCGAAACCTTCGATAAGTACGGCATTCCGCTAAATATCGGCATCGAATTGCCTTCGCTCGAGGCGATCAAACGACTGGTCGAACGCGGTACAGGCATCGCCCTTGTTCCGAGACTTACGGCCGAGAACGAGATCGCGTCCGGTGCTTTGATCGCTCTGTCTGTGCCCGAAATGCGGCTCGAGCGTAAACTAAATATCGTTTATCGGCGCAATGCGGCTCTTTCTCATGCAGCATCGGCATTTATCGAATTGTGCAAATGAGATCGGAATTGTCCTGTTTTCGAGAAGGAATTGGAACATTTTTAGGTTAAACTAGTAGTTAAGTTCAGCGTTTTCAAACAAAAGTGAAGCACCATATTTCTGAGGTTATTCAATGACTGACCAGACGAGTAGCGTCAACGGCGAACGGCGTGATTCAGACAGGAAAAAGTTGATCGTCGATGTACACTTCGACGGCGGCGACAGCACCGGAATCGCAAATACAAGAGACATCGGCGTCGGCGGGCTATATATGACGACGGCATCAGACCTGCCGATCGGCACTGAGATCGCGATGACGATCAGCGTTGGCGGAACTTCGATGAGGATCGGAGGCGTGGTCGTTTATGCCGACCCCGGACAAGGCGTAGGTGTTAGATTTCGTGATGTTTCGGAGCCAGTGCTTGAGATGTTGAAGACAGAAATAGGCGGCTAATAAAAAAATATGTTCGATCAATTCACACTTGGTATCGAAGAAGAATTTCAGATCGTCGATCCGGAAACACGCGAACTGAAATCGCACGTTTCCGAGATCCTCGACGAAGGCAAACTGCTGCTCGGCGAAAAGATCAAGCCCGAGATGATCCAATCGATGATCGAGGTCGGCACCGGCGTTTGCGCAAACATTCAGGAGGCTCGCGAAGATCTGACAAAGCTGCGCTGCATCATCTCCGGCTTGGCCCGTAAGAAAAATATGGCCATCGTCGCGGCTTCGACGCATCCGTTTTCGAAATGGTCAGAACAAGAGATATATGACGGCGACCGTTACAAGCTGCTGGTTGACGAATTGCAGATGGTCGCCCGCAGCTTGTTGATCTTTGGGCTCCACGTTCACGTCGGGATCCCTGATCTCGAAAAGCGCATACAGGTAATGAACGCGGCTCGTTATTTCCTGCCGCACATTCTGGCTCTGACTACGTCTTCACCATTCTGGCTCGGCCACAACACCGGCCTCAAATCATATCGGAGCGAGGTATTCAAGAAGTTCCCGCGAACGGAAATTCCCGATCATTTCGAATCGTACGCTCAGTATCAAGCATACGTCGATCTGCTTATCAAGATGAACTGCATTCCCGACGGATCAAAGATCTGGTGGGACGTGCGGCCGCATTACAAGTTCCCTACTCTCGAATTTCGCATCTGCGACATTCCGACTCGGGTTGATGACACTATCGCCATCGCCGCACTTTTCCAGGCGATCGTCGCTAAGTTAATGGTGCTGAACGAGGGCAATGTTGGATTTAGACTCTACCATCGCCGCCTGATCCTAGAGAATAAATGGCGCGCTATCCGTTACGGACTCGACGGGAAACTGCTCGATCTCGGCAAACAAAAAGAGGTCCCCGTTAAAGACCTCATTCATGAACTTCTACAGTTTGTTGACGAAGTTGTCGATCCGCTTGGCTCTCGCGAAGAGATCAACCACATCTACACAATGCTGGACCGAGGAACGTCGGCAGACGAACAGCTCAAGGTGTACGAAGAATCAGGCCACGACTTTAAGGCAGTGGTCGATATGCTAATGAAAAACACGCTCGAGAATGTTCCCGAGGACTGCTTTGGCTAATATATCGAAACCGTTAATGTAAACGATGTAGCTCCGCGACAATTGTTGAACACATCTATGATGTTGTCACCTTGATCGGTCGAATACGACTGGCTCGTCTGTTGGTTTCCCAACACGACACAACCGTTCTTCGAACTAATATTCGCCGATATTGTTTGCCCGGCACGTGCTCCAAGAACATACTTTCTTTGAGCATTGCTGCCGATCGTCGATGAAACTGTCGCCGACGTTCGTCCGCGAGCAAATCGTATCCGAGTAAATGTCTGAGCCGTCGCGTCGCCTACATAAAGCGTCAAAAGCATCAGCGAAATCACGGAAAGTGAAAAGAGCTTTCTCATCGTCACTGTCTCCTTTGTTTGTTGAAGATCTTTCCACCGACATAATGTCCGATGAACGCTGAAAACGCAAGTAGCACGGCGGAATATTAGTTCCGTCGTGCTCATATGACAGTTCGTCAAATCTAATACTGTCTTGCCATGGTGGTTATTCGCTTACTGCCTGTAGCGACAGTGCCGTTGGCGTTGAGCGGAACTTCGGTGACCTTTACCGTGTCGCCCACATTGCCGCCGATCGTTGTCGCGGTTCTGCCGACGATCGATACGACGATGTCGACATGCGAGCAAAAATCGCCCGGCAAGCTGTCATAAGTTTTCACCTCCGAGCCGCAATTGCCGCCTGTCCGATACGCTCCGACCATGTCGCCGATCTGCAAGACTCTGTCTCTGATCGGAACAGCCCAGTATGCCTTCGACGTTGTCTGGTTTAGAAACGCACGTTTGCTGTCGCTCAAGTACGTTGTATGACGGCCGGCGAACTTGAACGATTTTGGCAGATTCGCCTTCTTTACTGCGTGGCTGATGAATGCCGCGGACCAAGGTTCGACCGTTGCTTCCGGCGCAAAAGAACCGAACGAAAGCCAGTAGTCGCGAACTCGAGCCTTTGCGGTCGGATGGCTTTCGTGAAGCCCGCCGAACAGGAATCGTTCGTACTCTTCGCCGACTATCTCGATCAGACGATCTACGGCTGGGTTGATCTCTTGCCGTAATAGCGAATCGTGAATGAATCCGGACAGGCCGAACGCTTTGTGAATGGTCTGGATCGGTATCCATGAACCAATAGCCGCACCGGCGCTTTCTACCAAGTGCCCTGCGGGAAGTTTTGCCAATGGTGATTGTTGAGTGTTTGGTGTCGGACGCAGATTTGCATACGAACCGTGGATGCGTAAACGCATAATGAGAGTCTCCTTAGTTTTGGGATATGTTCTTTTGGAAGAACGCCGCTATCTTATTAGCAAACGTTCACCCATGTAAAGGAAACTCGCGGTATCTCAAGTATTGTGCTCAAGCGCCAATTTTAGGAAATTCTCGAACAAGATCCGTCCGTCGCGGCTTTCGTTTTGGTGTTCCCAACGGGTTGGATTCTTGCGCCAGTCTTCAAAGGACTTTTCGAGATGAAACTGTACGCAGTAGATCAGTTGACCGTCATTTCGCTTGACCATCATCTGATTCTTGCACAGATATGAAGTTGCAAGCAGTTTGAAGCCGGAAGGTACGCCCTCGACCTGTACGCCGTGATTCTGCCAAACGCGCAGAATGTCGTCGTCCTTTGTATAGTCTTGCCAAATACCCGAACGCTTGTCGTCGTTACCTTCGAATATCGGATCGTTCTTGTCAACGATCTTGATGAATCGGTATTGATATTCGACGATCCTGCCCGTTCGCTTTTCCGATAGCTCAAGGTCGTCCAGCGTCTTGAGATTAGCGCCAAATGACATTGCGACGAGCTGATGCGCCCCGCAGATGGCGAGAATCGGAACTTTCGTCTCTAAAACGAAATCCTTGAAATCGGCGATGTGCTTTGGATTGTAATAGTCGAAATCCGCAAACGTGCCGCTCATTACGATCGCGTCCGGGCGAAACTGTTCAACGGCATCGGCAACTTCCGACAGATGTACCGTCATCGTTTTTGGATTCTGCACGAGGCGAATAACGTTCTTCGCAATATTGTTGCAAGCCATGCCCGAGACGAAATTCTCGAACTCAAGCTTTGACCGCGTGGTGCCGTTCCATTCTTCGCGCGCAAGATCTGACAGATCCGATTCGTAGCGCAGCAGATCGTTGACGATCAGCACTTTGGCATGTTCGATCCGCTTTTCGATCGGCTCATAATGGCAGAACGAATTATTTGTATAAGGAAACGGAAGGCTTTCGGCTTCCGGAGCCTTTGAAACTGCGTCGTACATATCAGAAATTTCTGTGCTAACCGGTTTCGGGCACATCATTCGATTATATCATCAATCAATGCTCCGTAAAGGCTGACGAAGGCATGGCATTCGAATGTGGTGTCGTTCCGTTGGCCAAGACGGTTTAGGGTGCAATAGATATCTTCGTCGAGGTCGTCTTTCTTTTCGCACATCAGACACATCTGCGGCATCGGTATTGTCGCAGGGTCGACCTCGTTCCCATCGTCGTCAAAATAAGGCATCAACTGGCGTTTCGCGTACTGGCTTTAGATACAAATTCGGGCATTACCTCGCCCGCACCGGCTTCTGCAAGTTCGATGCGGATCGTTTTCACCAATTTCGCCCGAAGTGATGCACGGCTGCGCGGCGTTTTGTCAGCCGCGATCTCATCTAATAATAGAAACGCTCGATGCCACGAAGTCTCCAGCACATCTGCCTCGACCGAGATCTTTGTAATGTTGTAAGGCAGCGCAACTTCGCGGCTTCCGATCCTTGCAAAGACACGAAGATAACGCGCCGTTGCCAGATCAGGACAGGCAATACGTCGCCGTCCGACCTTTAGCTCAATACCGAGAAGTGTATAGTTTATTTGCGGATCATTCTCGCGTTCGGGAATGTCGAGCGTGACTGCTCGTGTTCGCTGGACGCGAATTCGGCCGAGATAGAGTGCCGGCAACCAATCGGCATCCATCTCGGCCTTGATCTGTGAAACGACGTCCATTTGGGATCAACGATCCGCCTGAACAATCCCGACCGTTCGCGGTGAAACGGAAAATCGCTGGATCAGACCATCACCGAACACACCCAAGTAGAGGACGCCAACGATCGAAATGATAAGTGCGATCGCCATCGCCGTCGAAAGCTGAGGAGCTCTCCAATCGCTGGCTCGTTCCTTAAAAAACATTACGACGATCATTCGCAGATAGTAATATGCGGAGATCGCTGTGTTCACGACGGCCGCTACAACCATTATCGTCACGAGCGTGTTCCCTGCTTCGAGTGCCGGACGGAAGACCAAAACCTTGCCGATAAAGCCCGCTGTCAGAGGCAATCCAAGCAGCGAAAGCATGAATAATGACAGCGAGAATGATAGAAGTGGCGAACGGAAACCTATGCCGTTATAGTCTTCAAACTCAGTTCGTCGGTCGTTCTTTTCAGCCAGCAACGTTACAACAGTGAACGCACCGAGGTTCGTTACAGCGTATGTCAGCAAGTAGAACGCAACCGCAGCGATCGCCGCATCACGAGATTCGTTGTTCGTTGCAAGGCCGGCTCCGACGAAACCTACAAGAGCGTAACCGGCATGAGCAATCGATGAATACGCGAGCATACGCTTAACGTTGTTCTGCATGATTGCGGCGACATTGCCAACGATCATTGTGAGTATCGCTAAGACCGAAACAACTGAGATCCACGAACTATGCAGATATTCCGCAGCCTGCATTCCGGCAACCAGCGGCAAACCGAGAACGAATACTCGCAAGAACGAAGCAAATGCGGCAGCCTTTGGACCGGCCGCCATAAAGCCCGTGATCGGCGTCGGAGCACCCTCGTAAACGTCAGGCGTCCAAACGTGGAACGGTGCCATCGCGATCTTGAATCCGAAACCGATGATCATCATCGCCCCGCCGACGAGCAGCAACGCCGGAAACTGCACCGGAAATGCTGGATTTGTTAGCTTTTCTGCGATCGCGGTTAGTCCCGTCGAACCAGTCGCACCGTAAACCAACGCCATTCCGTAGAGCAAAAACGCAGATGCGAATGATCCGAGGATGAAGTACTTCATCGCTGATTCGTTCGAACGCAGATCGCCCTTTCTAAGACCGGCCATTACATAGGTTGCGATCGACAGCGTTTCGAGCCCGAGAAAAATTACGACGAGGTCGTTGCCAGCCGACATCATCATCATGCCGAACGTCGCAAACAGCAGCAATGCATGATATTCGCCAACCGGTACATTCTCACGCTCGACCCAGATGGTCGAGATCAGTACGGTCATTGCCGACACAAAAAGAAATACGAACGAAAAACCGAGCCGAAGATTGTCGTGAGCGACCATGCCGCCCCACGATGTTTCAGGAAATCCGCCGCCCCACATTGTCGCAAGAACTACGCCCGAGGCAATTAAACCGATGATCGAGATCGCTCCGGTAACATTACGCTGCTTTGGAAAAAAGCAATCGTACAACATCACGATAACGCCCGCGGCAGCTACGATCATTTCGGGCATGACCGCTCTTACGTTCACGTCCGGATCGGCTAGTTGGCTAAGGAAAAGAGTATTCATCACAAAATTCAAACGAAGCGGAGCCTAGTGCTTCTCCTTCACTTCATTATCGCAGCGACAGTCCGATTGCGACTTGACCACGCCTTCGACCGGCAAGACTCGAGCTTCGATCGCCTTGACAGGTTCCTGCGTCCGAGCGAGAAATGGTTTAGGATAGACGCCCATATAAACCATCAGCACTATCAGTGGAACGATCAGGCCGATCTCACGCCAGCTTAGATCAACGAGCGATTTGTTCTTCTCGTTCGTGACCTTGCCGAAAAATACGCGTTGGATCATCCACAACAAATAAACCGCAGCAAAGATCACGCCTGTGCCGGCGATCATCGTCGCAATGTAGTTCCAATTCGTTGTGGCCGTTATCGGCAGCACGGTCGATTTGAACATACCGACCATGATCAGAAATTCACCGACAAAACCATTGAGCAGCGGCAAACCAACCGACGACATCGCTGTTATCACAAATATCGTCGCATAAAGCGGCATTACATTCGCTAAGCCGCCAAAATCCGCGATCGCTCGTGTGTGACGACGTTCGTAAATAAAGCCGACGAGTAGGAACAATGCACCGGTCGAAACGCCGTGATTGAGCATCTGATAGACCGCACCTTGCATTCCGGTCTCGGTGAACGAGAACATTCCGAGGACGACAAAGCCCATATGGGCGACCGACGAATAAGCGACGAGCCGCTTTACATCAGGCTGCACCATTGCGACGAGAGCACCGTAAATGATGCCGACGACTGCGAGAGCGATAAACAGCCACGCCCATTCGCGGCTTTGGTCAGGGAACAACGCGAAATTGAATCGCATAAGGCCGTACGTTCCCATCTTGAGAAGTACGGCAGCAAGTATCACCGAACCAGCCGTCGGAGCTTCAGTATGAGCGTCGGGCAGCCACGTGTGAAACGGAAACAGCGGAACCTTGATCGAAAATGCCAACGCAAATGCAAGAAACAGCAACGACGCAGTTCCCGCCATCGGCCCGGCAAAACTCATCTGGCCTTGCTTGAGTGCCGTCAGCATCGCTACGAGATCGAAAGTACCGCCAAGGCCGGTTTGATCTGCGTAAATATAGTAGAGCGAGATAATCCCGACCAGCATCAGCAAACTGCCGAGTGCCGTAAAGATAAAGAACTTGACCGCCGCGTAGATGCGATTTTCGCCGCCCCAAACACCGATCAGGAAGAACATCGGTATCAGCGATGCTTCGAAGAATAGATAGAAAACGAGCAGATCGAGCGATACAAAAACGCCGATCATTGCCGATTCGAGCAGCAACAAGAAGATGTAAAACGCCGTAGCTTTCTTCTCAACCGCATGCCAAGTCGACAAAACCGCGATCGGCATTATGAACGTCGTCAATATGACCAGCCAAAAACTCAGTCCATCCAAGCCGACGTGATAGTTAGTATTGATCGCAGTGATCCACGGCACGTTCTTCTCGAACATAAAGCCGCTTTCGCCGGCTTTGCCCGAAAACAACAGCAGCGAAACCGCAAAATTCACCAGCGTAAATCCAAGCGTCAGCCATTTCAACTGCCCTTCCTGCTTCCAAAACATCTGATGCCCAAGCGTCAACACCGCTCCGAACACTGGCAGCAAGATCAAAATGGTCAATAGGTTTTCGTTAATAAAGTTCATCGCTATCCGACCAATTTCAAACCGTAATAAACAAAATATCCGACAACGACCAACGCGCCGATGACTATGATTGCGGCGTACGAGCGAACGTATCCGACCTGTAAGCCGCGTACGAGATTACCGATCTGCATCATGGCCTGGCCAATGCCGTTTACGGCACCATCTATAAAGCCGACGTCAAAGCCTTTCCACAATTTCTCACGCGAAAATCTCGTTATCGGATCCACAATGTAGCCGTTGTAAATCTCATCGATCCGCCATTTGTCCTCAAGTATCTTCGGCATCTTGCGAAGCGGCGTCTTGCCGAATAACGCAATGCCAATGCCAATGCCGCTCAATGCGAGCAAGACCGAAAGTCCGGCTAAAACACGTTCCTTAAATATCTCTTCCGGCGAATGAGCGTCGTGGCTATCATCAGCCGCGGCTCCGGCAGGCTTTTCTGAGGCGAAGAAATGCTTGACCTCTTTCTTGTCTGCCGGGAAATGCTCAGGGCCGTTCTTTTTGCCGACCTTTGCAATGACTGGTTCAAGCGTGTGCTCAAACGCATTCGGCACTGCCCCGCCGCTCAATGCGTACGGAATACCAACCAAGCCGCCAACCGTCGAAAGCACAGCGAGCACAACAAGCGGAACGGTCATCGACCAAGGCGATTCGTGTGGTTTGAAATCGTGCGGCAAGGCGTGATGATGATCGTCGTCATCGTCCGCATGTGCATCAGCATGTGCATCGTGTGCGTGATCGTCGTGATGCTCTTCGCCTTCGATGGCGTCGTTAAAACGCTCGGTACCAAAGAACGTCATCCACATCATTCGCGTCATGTAGATCGCGGTCATGATCGCTGTGATCACACCGAAAACCCACAGGACATAATTCCACGGCTCAGGAATGTTGTGTGCGGCAAACGTTTTATAGAGAATTTCGTCCTTCGAAAAGAATCCCGCCCAAATAGGAATACCGCAGATCGCAAGCCAGCCCATCATCATCGTGATGAACGTGATCGGCATATACTTCCGCAGATTGCCCATCTTCCGCATGTCCTGCTCATGGTGCATTCCGTGAATGACCGAACCCGAACCGAGGAACAGCAACGCCTTAAAGAAAGCGTGCGTCATCACGTGAAATATCGCCGCGATGAACGCTCCGACACCACAAGCAAGGAACATATATCCAAGCTGCGAGACCGTCGAATACGCGAGTACTTTCTTAATATCGTTTTGGGCGAGGCCAATCGTCGCAGCAAAGAACGCCGTCGCACAACCGATTATTGCAACGATAAACATCGCCGTCGGTGCGTTCTGATAGATTCCGTTACAGCGAACGACCATATAAACACCGGCCGTAACCATCGTCGCAGCGTGGATCAATGCCGACACTGGCGTCGGGCCTGCCATCGCGTCGGGCAGCCAAGTAAACAGCGGAATCTGTGCCGATTTGCCTGTCGCTCCGATAAACAAGAGGATCGCCGCAGACGTTATGCCGCCCGCGACCAACGTTCCCCAGCCAAGCGGCTCGGCGGCCATTGCGCTAATGATAGACAACGCGCTGTTAACCTTTTCGCCGTCAACTTCCTTGGCAAAAAACGAGATCGAACCAGTTAGTGTAAAAACCAAGAACACACCGATCAGCACGCCCCAGTCCCCGATGCGGTTCATCACGAACGCCTTTTTCGCGGCCGTTCGAGCTTCGTCTTTCTTAATGTAAAAACCAATGAGCAAGTAAGAGCAAAGTCCCACACCTTCCCAACCGACGAACATCAGCAGAAAATTATCAGCCAAAATGAGCGTCAGCATCGAAAACATAAACAGGTTCAGATACGCGAAGAACCGGTAAAATCCTGGATCGCCCTTCATGTAGCCCGTTGCGAATATATGAATGAGCAGACCGACGAACGTAATAAAACAGGCGTAAATACCTGACAGACGATCCATCCCGAGACCAAAATCCGCGCGGAAAGTCCCGACCTGCATCCACGTCCACAGGTGATCGAGGATCGGCTTACCATCCGCGTTGAACAACGCTCCGGGATGCGACACACCAATGCCAAACGCGATCATGAACGCCACGATCGTCGAAACGGCAATCGTCCCGATCGCAACCAGCCCGCTAAACGTCTCGTTCTTCAACCGCCCGCCGATCAGCCAATTCACGATGGCCCCGACCAGCGGTGCGAAAATTATTAGACTTAAAAGGTTATTTTCAGTCATTCTAAAAACTAAGGTCGCTGTCCTCGTCGTCGACCGAGAAGTCTTGCGTTACCATTTCCGTCCAAAATCCTAGAGCGAACTCGCTTGCCCCGCGACCGATCAAACTCTTCTTAACGTCGCCATCTTCCGCCTTAAGTTCCGGAAATCTATTGAGCAACATTGCCAAATCCCGCCAATCAGTTCCGCCCTTTGGCTTTCCGCGACGCGATTCGTACGAAAGCACTTTGCTTACGATCAAATCAATCGGAGCCAAAACCTGAATTCCCTCGAAACCTTTGGTTTCCGGCAAACTTGTCTCGGAACGAACATCAACAAGATGCCGATTTCCCTCTTTGCGGACTTGATACAGCCTAAGCCCTTTGTCGCCGATCTCGCGGATCCGAATGGCGATGTGAAACCGTTCACTCAAATGCTCCCGCAACTCTTCGGCAAACTCCTTTGCCCGCGTCGACATAATATCGACATCTTGTGTCGCTCGCGGCTCGTCAACGTAAGCATTTACTGCCTGTGCACCAAACAAAACTACATCGTCGCGGCCCTGCAAAAACTCAAGCACCACACCTTGTATCGTCGATAGCGGCAATGGCTCGTGCATCACAAACTCCCTGAATGTCAGCACTTCCGCGATTAGCATCACCTATTCCGGTTCGGTCGTCGAACGAGTTCGCCGCCGCAGTTCGGACAAACCATCTTCATTTCGTCTGTACAGTTTGCACAAAACGTGCACTCGAAACTGCAAATAAATGCATCGCCATCAATTTCAAGCGGCGAATGGCACTTCTCGCAAAATGGACGCATATCGAGTGCCATATCAGTTCTTCATCATATTCGCGTCGTCCACGTCAACGGACAAACGGTTTCGGAAGAACGCGATGATGATGCCCAATCCAACAGCCGCCTCCGCCGCGGCGACCGACATCACCATAAATACAAAAAGCTGTCCGGTCGTGTCAGAGTAGTAACGCGAAAACGCGACGAACGTCAGATTCACCGCGTTGAGCATTAGCTCGATGCACATGAACATCCCGATCGCGTTGCGTTTGAATATTACGCCGACGCAGCCGATGGTGAACAAAATTCCTGATAACGCCAGATAACTGGCTAAGCTCGGTTCCATAACTAAACCACTATTCTTCGTCGTCCAAATTCCGACGTTCTTCTTCGCGATCAACAACCAATTCAAGCTGCGGCTGTGACATACGCCTTGCCAATATCACCGAACCGATGATCGCCATCAGTAGCAGAATCCCGACGATCTCGACCGGAAGAAGATACTCCGTGTACATTGCACGACCGATGTCCATCGTCTTTCCGGCGGTCGTATTCGGATCAACCTCTTGGTTCGGAGCACGCATCACTGCGTAGAAAATAAAGAACGTCTGCGCAAGCAACAGAACGCCTAATCCGCCGCCCAAAGCCCACAAATACCGCAATCGAGTCAGAGGTTTGTCTTCGTCGAGATTGAGCAGCATTATCACAAACACGACCAAAACCATGATCGCACCGGCATAGATCAGTATCTGCACCGCCGCGATGAACGGAGCCGCCAGCGTCACGTAAATACACGACAGCGATATAAACACGCCGACCAGCGATATCGCGCTGTAGAGCGGATTTTTGTGATATACCATCGAGATCGCACACGCGATCGCCAGTCCGGCAAATAAGAAAAATAATGCGGTTCCGACCATAATTTGTTCGGAGTTCCAACTTAAGTTGGCAATTCCTATCGCGAGGGCCAGCTAAAGCTGGAACTCAAAACTTACCTATTCAAAAAATAAACAACAACGATCGTCAAGATCACATTACCGATCGCGACCGGCAGCAGGAACTTCCATCCGAAGTTCATCAACTGATCGAACCTAAATCTCGGCAGTGTTCCGCGAATCCAAATATAAAGGAACAAGAACGCACAGATCTTGCCTATGAACGCCACGTGACTGACCAACGCGTACGGTATCGAGCCAACGTCAAATACGTGACTCAATCCCGGCACATACCAACCACCAAGAAACAACACCGTGCACATCATCGAGACCGTGAACATATTCACGTACTCTGCCATGAAGAACAGTGCGAATTTCAGTGCCGAATATTCGGTGTGAAATCCTGCGACCAATTCAGTTTCAGCTTCCGGCAGATCGAACGGCACGCGGTTCGTCTCGGCAAAAGCCGCGATCAGAAATACGATGAAACCTATGAACTGCGGAATGATGTACCATCGAAACGGCGATTGCTGTTGAGCGTAAATGATGCCGTTGAGATCCAAAGTTCCGGCAAGCATCACGACACCGATCACCGACGCGCCCATCGCAAGTTCGTATGAGATCATCTGTGCCGACGAACGAAGTCCGCCCATCAAGCTGTATTTACTGTTCGACGACCAACCGGCGAGTGCAATTCCGTAAACGCCGACTGAAGTAATACCGAGAACAAACAGTACGCCGACATCGATCTTCGCGATCGTCAGCGGCAATGCTTTAATTCCTTCGCCAAGACCAAACGGCAGGAATGTCCAATCAATCGTCGTGATCGACGGCCCGAACGGATAAACCACGAT
>CALMPJ010000130.1 GCA_937871585.1 uncultured Acidobacteriota bacterium
TGGTCCAGGTCACGCAGGGCGTGCAGAACCGCTGGTTCAAATACGACGCCCTCGGCCGTCTGCTCCGTGTCAGCCAGCCCGAACAGGAACGGAATCCGAACCTCGATCTGTCAGACAGCTACAACACATCCGGCCATTGGACTGCGGGATTTGCTTACGATCTGCTTGGGAATGTAGTTCGTGCAACGGATGCAAATGGCGTCAATATCATCAATGACTACGACCGCGCCGGCCACGTGATTCGGCGGTGCTACACCAAGCCTAATATCAACACCTCCGCAACGACGTGCGCTCCTATCATTGGAACCTCGTCGGAGAGCACGGACACGGCCGCAGTGGCATTCTGGTACGACGGTAAAGGCCTAGCAGCGCCGCAGGATCCTAACTTTGCCAAAGGCAAACTGACGAAAGTCTCAAGTTCGGTCTCGGCGTCCGAATATCAGCTATTCGACAGCTTTGGCCGAGTGACGCAGGCGGCTCAGATCACGGATGGCAACACTTATGCTTCGAGGTATACGTACAGTTTCTCAGGTGCTTTGGTCGAGGAAGAATATCCGTCGGGACGCAAGGTTACGAACGAGTTTGAATCAGATGGTGATCTTGCGAAAGTTACTAGCAAGAAGAACTCAACATCGGTGAACGCACCATTCGTGTCGAATTTCTCATACACAGCCTCCGGTGGAATCAGCCAGATGAAGCTCGGAAACGGGCGTTGGGAAACCGCCAAGTTCAATAATCGAATGCAGGTTACTGAGCTTGGGCTTGGTGCTTCGGCTAGTGATGCGGGAACGTGGAAAACCCAATACGAGTATGGCGAGTTACAGTCGAATGGAACGATTGACGCCACGAAGAACACCGGCAACATCGCGAAGCAGACTTTGTCGTTCAACGGCATCGCTCATCCGATTGTTCAAAGCTACAAATACGACGCACTTTATAGGATCACCGAGGCAACGGAAACCGCAAACTCCGTCGCCAACTGGTTCCAATCCTGGGGTTACGACCGGTACGGCAACCGCGCTTCGTTCACTCAAAACATCGGCGGTAATCCGGCGTCGAACAATCCGAGCATCGATGCGAATACGAATCGTTACAGCGCGAATCAGGGGTTTACGTTCGACAAAAACGGCAACATCATTACTGATGTCTCTACCGACAACCTTACGCGGAACTTTGTATTCAACGGCGACAACAAGCAAACCGTTGTCAAAGACGCGAACAACAACACGATCGGTCAATATTTCTACGACGGCGAAGGCAAACGCGTTAAGAAGATCTCGAACTCCGAGACCACGATCTTTGTCTATTCGAGCGGAAAGCTAGTCGCCGAATACTCGTCACAGCTCGCAACAACGCCTTCGGTCAGCTACACCACGACTGACCATTTGGGTACACCGCGTGTGATCACCGACGCATTCGGTCAGGTGAAATCGAGAAGGGACTTCTTGCCATTCGGCGAAGATGTCCTAGCTGGCGTTGGCTCGCGAACAGCCACCAATCGATACATTTCCACAACCGACAGTATCCGACAAAAGTTTACGGGTTATCAGAAAGATACTGAGACAAGTTTGGACTTTGCCGAGGCGAGGATGTACGACAATCGGTTTGGAAGATTCACGGCTGTTGATCCGTTTCTTGCGAGCGGCAAGTCTTCTAATCCACAGACTTTTAATCGGTTTGTTTACGTTGGCAACAGTCCATTAGTTGTTCGCGATCCAACCGGGTTATTTGGCGATTATTACGACAACAAAGGCAAATGGCTTGGGACGGACGGCATTAAGGACGGACTAGTGTATTTTGCAACCTACGCTGGTCGGGATAGCCAAAACCGTGTACTTGTGAAGAATTGGTATAAAACCAACCATGCTGCAATTATCCGTGTACAAAATGCGGGAGTCGAATACAGTGGTGAGCGTGAAGCGATAGCGCGATTTTCGGCTCAAGGTTCGCAGGCTGCAAACGACAAGATAACGGGCATGCTTCGAGGAACGGGAAACTTCTTGATCGGGACGTGGAATTCCGCGACTCATCCAGGGGGAATTGTATTTTCTGGGCTATTCGAGAATCCTCTCGCGATGGATTATTTCGGCTATGAAAACATTAATCAGGCTTCGTGGTCAACCGCAACTCAGTTTGGTTTGGGGATAGGTTCAATCGTTAGCGGGAACGTCTTCGCAGGCGGATCGTCACTTTCAATTGCCCCTTCCGGTTCAACATCCCTAGCTCGTACTGCACTTAGCAACGAGCAGCTTATATTCAAAGCTGCCGATATTGCTGACCGTCGAAGCAGTCTACTCGGTCATGTGGCCGGGACAAAGAAGCACAGCTATGCGGAGCAGCTCCTTCGTCGCTACCAGCGACGCTATGGAGATAGGGGGCTAGAATTCGAACAGTCCTTTAGTGCCGGCACTCGCGCGAACTATGGCGATCGCGGTAGTATTCGAGCGGACGTTTTCGACTTCTCGAATAACAAGGTATACGACTGGAAGTTTGGAAGTGCCACTCTAAATCAAACTAGAGCTAACCATCTACGACAGAATCTTCCGGCAAGCGTCAAAAATGTTATAGGATATAACCCTAGATTTGGGTCAACCGTGTACTAATGAAACTGGAGAAGCTAACACCAAAACTTAAACGGCAATACACGAAAGACTGGCAAAATGCGTTCCCTGTGTTTGGCGTGTATCGGCCAATGTGGCTTCTTAAGCGTAACGGGCCTGTGGTTGTAGGAATTTGCCTTGAACGAACGTCAAGTAATGACGTATATCGACCTCGCATTCACTTTCACAATCTACTACGCAAGTCTGACATTATCACCCTGTCTATGAGTTTTCGATTGTTTGAACGTGTTGGATTCGGAGGGCTTGCTATTACAACTCGAAATCACGAGAACATATTCGATACTTCAGTTGAGAAGGTTAAGCAACAGTCGAGGATTCCACTCAATAAGAATTTAACCGTAGTTGAACTGGTCGATGCCATTAACCTCTTCCAGAATACTTTAGAAGGTTCCTTCGAGGGTCCAACTTATTACTGGTTAGACATTATCTGTCTTTTAACCTGGTGTGGTCATTTGACCGAGGTAGAGCAACTACTAAATAAGTACGAAACTCTATCGAAGAGCATGGAGCCTCAAATGTTTGTCCATTTCGGCACTCGTGATAAATTTATCGAGTCATTGTATTCGATCCCCAACATTCGCGATACGATGCCTCAGACACTGGAACAAGAGATCAGTAAATTCCGAATTGATAAGATTCCAGACTACGGGTTAGATTGTTCCTAGTTTCATGTTCAATTTGTCGTTCGTGCCACGGACGCCAATGGCGACAACATCATCAACGACTACGACCGCGCAGGCCGCGTCATCCGTCGTTGCTACACCAAACCAAATATCAATACGTCAGCCACAAGCTGCGTCGGTGTCCAAGCTAACGATATCAGCACAGACACTCCTCCGGTGAGTTATTTTTACGACGGCATAAATCTGTCAAACCAACCGTTTGCCAAAGGCAAGCTGATATAGGTGACTTCAAGTGTATCTGAGACTCAGAACACTATGTTCGACAACTTTGGCCGCGTGACTGAGAGCAAGCAGATTACGGATGGCAGTACCTATACATCGAAGTACACGTTCAGCTTTACGGGTGCTTTGATCCAAGAAGAGTATCCGAGCGGACGGATCGTAAAGAATGAATACGAGTCTGATGGCGACATTGCGCGGATATTTGGGTCGAAGAATGCTACTTCGCCTGAAAAGACATTTGCGAATACCTTTCGATATACACCTGACGGAAAGATCGAGAGTCTGAGGCTAGGGAATGGTCTTTGGGAATCGGCGAAATTCAATAATCGAATGCAGCCGACTGAGATCAATCTTGGTCGCGGAGTTGTGTCGGGTGATCTTTGGAAGCTTACGTATGAATACGGTGAACTTGAATCAAACGGAACTGTAAGCACTGCGAAGAACACGGGAAATATCGCGCGTCAGACCGTCAGTTTCAATGGACTGTCACATCCATTTGTTCAGAGTTACAAGTACGACGCTTTGCAACGACTTACCGAAGCAAAAGAGACAAAGAACGGCACTCAGATTTGGTTACAGCAGTTCGGTTATGACATCTACGGAAATCGGAACTCAACAAACCAAAGCGTCAACGGTTCTACGATAACCACGACGCCTGCGGTCGATGCGAATACCAATAGATTCACAAGTACGAGTTTCCAGTACGACAAGAACGGAAATATCACTCGTGATACTTCGTTGGCGAATGCTTCGAGGACGTTTGTGTTCAATGCCGATAACAAACAGAGGAAGGTGCTCGATGCTAATGGCAATCCGATCGGAACATACTACTATGACGGCGAGGGTAAGCGTGTTAAGAAGGTCACGGCGACCGAAACGACTATCTACGTGTTTTCTGGCGGCAAGTTAGTCGCTGAGTACACAAACACCACTCCGCCAACGAATCCAACCGTTAGCTACACGGCTACTGATTTGTTGGGAAGCCCGCGTGTTCTCACAGACTCACTTGGCGCTGTCGTCTCACGCCGAGACTTTCTTCCATTCGGCGAGGAAGTTTATGCCGACGAAGCAAACCGTACCTCAGCCCAAAAGTACACAACAACAGGCGACGACGGCCTCCGCAAACGCTTCACCGGCTACGAAAAGGACAAAGAAACCCAACTAGACTTCGCCGAAGCCCGTATGTACGAAAACCGCTACGGCAGATTCACTGCCGTCGATCCGTTGTTGGCTTCAGGCAAATCTGGGAATCCCAAGTCCTTCAATCGATATGTATATTGCTTCAGCAATCCCCTCGCCTTTACGGATCCCGACGGTTTGCAGGCTGGACGATGGTACAGACAAGTAAATGAGAACGGTGAACCATACGTTGGAAACCGCATTCATTACTTAACGAATGGTAGCGATACGACTGGATTTCGGAGGTTACCACTAGGAACCGGAAAGGGGAGCTAATTGTACCTAACGCAATGTTGAATGGCTCACAAATTGATTCAAATCATGTTCTTCGTTTGAATCCGAATGGACCCTATACTCTTTCAACTGCCCAACTTGCTGCTGCATATAACGTAGATACTCCGTCTGGACCGGGACCGTTAGCTCGACTATTGATGTCGGACTACGAGTATTTGGGTTACGATGTAATAGCATCTGATGAATACGAAGCGTCGTCAATTGAACATCCCGTAGACGCTTACCATCTAGGAACGCCGTTCGTATTTAGTCCAATCGACTTCACTTTTGGACGATTCGCAAGGCCGTCTTTTGGCTCGCGTCTTCTTACTACAGAAGCTAGAGACTCCACAATGCTCTTCCGAGGCGTTGCTGACGACCATCCAGGCTTCGGAAATGCACTCCAGGGTATTGCAAAGCCGCGGGGCGGGAATGCATCAGTGTTTGAACATAATTACTATAACAACACGCGCAGTCCTTGGACTTCTTGGACGACCAGGGAAGATATAGCCGAAGTTTTCGCACAAGAAGGTGGTGTAGTAATGCGAAAGCTTTTCCCGAACACGAGTATGATAAAGTCTCCAGACCTTTTTAAGGAAAGTGAAGTTTTGATTGAAGGAGTTGTTACCGGAGCAAGTACTCGAAGGGTCGTAGGGCCAGTTCAACCCTAAAATTATGGAAATCGAAAATTTGTTGAGTTCAGAGAAACAGAATAACGAGGTCGTCAAGTTGTTTCACTTGAAATCCGTGTTGAATGTCCCAGAACATCATGGATCGTCTATTCAAAGTCTAGGAGAGGCTATCTACTTTACGAAAAAAAGGGCTCTACTATGGACGAAGGAGCGTAGACGGTCAGTGGGTTTCGAAGAGTCGCTCGCATCACTTAATGCCGTGAAACAGCCCCATGTGAAGTTGTTTGTATTTGTTTTCGAGGGGATGATCTTCTTTTTCTATACTGACATCGAGGTGTCGATTCTAATTGGAGCTGTCGGACTTTATCGCGACTGATCATCGAGTATATTACGTAGCTTACACTCCAATTCTGCAAAGTAGGGACTTTACGTATTTCAAAATACACCTATAGCTTTTCAGGAGCCTTGATCGCGGAAGAATACCCTTCAGTTTGCAAAGTGCAGAACGAGTACGAAACGAACGGCGATCTGGCAAAGGTAGGCAGCCAAACGAACTCGACATCGGTGAACGCACCATTCGTGTCGAATTTCTCATACACAGCGTCGGGCGGAATTAGCCAGATGAAGCTCGGAAACGGGCGTTGGGAAACCGCAAAGTTTAACAATCGCATGCAGGTGACGGAGCTTGGGCTTGGTGCTTCGGCTAGTGATGCGGGAACGTGGAAAACCCAATACG
>CALMPJ010000131.1 GCA_937871585.1 uncultured Acidobacteriota bacterium
CAAGGCCCGCGACGGACGCAACCCTGCAACAGGCGCCGTGATCAAGATCCCAGCCAAGACGACGGTCAAGTTCACGATCGGCAAAGCGATGAAAGACGCTGTCGGTTAAACACCACATCTTGTGGCGAGTTATAGTTCGGCTGGCATATGTTTGATATGCCAGCCGAACTCTTTTTCTGGCCGCGATAAAAAAATCTGCCGTTACGCAAAAAAAAGTAGTGACAAACCGGGCGGTTCTTTGTTACCATTTTCTTACAAGTTGAACCGGACGTTTTACATCCACATTGGGCGCTATGCGCGTCTAGTTTGTTCGACTACGTGTTTTTGAAATTCGAGGCTATTTGCGAGTTTCATTTAAGTTTGCCTCATTGGGCATGACTTCGCGGCGTTTCCGTAAGATGGTTCGCCGACATTGTTTAGAAGGAGAATAAGAAGTGGCAGCAGCTAGACCAATGACCTTGCAGGATCGTGTCCTGCAGATCGATCACATTCAAGCACGCCGTTTTTCGAAATTGACCGGCGACACACTCGATATCGCAGCAGAGGGCATCATCAGACACCTTCGTGCCTGTGTGCGTATGGACGTAAATCCTGACGCATCGGCAGTTCGCGAGATCATCGACGACGCCATTAACGGCCGCAGAGTCTTCGCTGAAACATCGAACGACCTGTTGGCAGCATAGTTTTTATACATATTTTGGTAGTAATTTTTTGGCCGTCCTGTCTGGGCGGCCTTTTTTACGTAGGACAGGCTGCCAAGCCTGTCCGTCTCTCGACACCGCGACCGTAAGTTCAATCAAAGTTCGCGAAACCAAACCGTGCGACAGTCTAGGCAGCCTGTCGCACGGCGATAAGACACAATTTTCTTGACCCGATATTGCATATATGATACGCTCTTGCATAGTAGCCGCAGCGGCGGTTTGATCTTTGACAACTCACCGCAAAAGTGGAACGGCTTAACTGTTGCAGACACAGGCGTTACGCGATTCGGGAACAGATACTGCCAAAAGCGTGTATATGTTTTTAAAGTGGAACACTTTTTTCTCGTAAGTTGCTGAAAACAAACAACATAGGCCGTTCCACTTTGTCAGTTTCGGGAACAAAAGAGGAACAGATAACTTGTTTGACGACGTGCGGATTTACGCGAAAGTGAGGCAGATCACTTCCACCGAGGCCCAATGCGTAAATATCAGTTGCCTTTCTCATGCGGCTACATTATTCTATTTCTGATGTTTCATATATGAAACATCGTGTTATTACACAAGTTTGAACGATGGCACATCTAAGCCTGGTAAAACCGCTCGCACGGCTCCGTGACGAGCAACAGCAATTTGTTGACGAAGTCATATTGGACGCGGCCGGCGTGACGTTTGAGCGCGGTAGTTTGGCTGAGTTATCAGGAACTGCAAGCTGCGGGAAAACGAGCGTCACGCTTGCTCTGCTCGCTCAATTGACGGCCAACGGCGAGGTTTGTGCGGCAGTTGATTCGTGCGATTCGCTCGATCCTGTAACGGCAAAAAAGGCGGGCGTGGTGCTCGACAATCTGCTGTGGGTTCGCTGCGGCGGACGGCTCGAAGAGGCGTTTCTCGCGGCCGATCTACTCGTTCAGGCAAAGGGCTTCGGTGCCGTGTGGCTCAATCTCAACGGGCTTTCCGAGAACAAACTACGTCAAGTTCCGCGAACATATTGGTACCGCTACCGCACACGCATCAAGGAAACGCCGACGATCTTTGTCGTAACTGCGGCAGCACCGATCGCTGGCTCAGCGTCGCAGCGTCCGCTTGGATTTACACGCGAAAATGCCGTCTGGACCGGCAACGGTAGTTTCAAACTGCTGAGTGGCTTTCACCTAAAGATCCAGCCAAACCGCAACTACTACGATCCGCCGAGCCGAACGCGCGCCGAGGTCGAATACGCAGAGGCTTGCGATGTATAAATAGCCGTATATTTATCCACAATTATATGGTATTTTATACACTATGAGAAAAATGTCTCAAGAAACCGCCATCGCCAATATCCTAAACAGTCAGGCCGTGCTAAGCACGTCCGAAATACTGTCAGCAGGCGTTTATCCGCGCACACTTTATAGGCTGCGTGACGAAGGCCGCCTGATCGAACTAAGCCGCGGCATTTTTCGCAGCGCAGAACTGCCGCCGCTTGAAAACAGCGACCTCATAACCATTGCCAAACGCGCCCCCAAAGCCATCATCTGCCTCATCTCAGCCCTTTCTTTTCACGAGATAACCGATGAGATACCGCATGAGATCTATGTAGCAGTCCCAACAGGAACGGACAGGCCAACGATAGATTTCCCGCCAACAAGAACCTTTCATTTCTCACCTGAAAGCTATGAAGCGGGTCTCGAACGACATGTCCTAGATGGAATCGGAGTAAATATATATTCGATGGAGAAGACGATAGCAGATTGTTTCAAGTTCCGAAATCAGGTCGGTCTGGATGTCGCTATTCAGGGACTACGCCGAGGCCTGTCGAAAAGAGCTTCGAGAAAAAAGATTGTCGAGTTTGCCGGCATTTGTCGTGTCCAGAATGTAATCCGTCCCTACATGGAGGCCATGCAATGACAATAAAGAATCTGCCTGCATCGATTCATCAACGTCTGCTGAACATTGCTCGTGACGAAAACCGTCCGTTTAATGAATTGCTCAAGAATTTTGCTATCGAAAGGTTCTTGTTTCGTCTGAGCCAAACCAAATATCGAGAAATGTTCGTGCTCAAAGGTGCCCAGATGCTCAAAATATGGAGCGGAAATGAGGTTCGTCCGACAATGGATATTGACCTGTTAGGCAAGACTTTTAACGATGCCAAAGACCTCATCAAAATCATTGGTGAGTGCCTTTCTCTTGAAATAGACGATGGCGTTATTTTCGATTCTTCTAGTATCGAAACAGACGTGATACGTAAAGAAACCGAATACCAAGGTACAAGTATTACGGCGAAAGGAAGCCTAGGGAAAATCCGTCTCTACCTACAGATCGATGTTGGATTTGGAGATGTGGTGGTGCCGTCACCCGTTGAGATCGAGCTACCTCAATTGCTTGATCTGGGAAGTCCGGTGTTGTTGGGTTACACGCCTGAAAGTGCGATAGCCGAAAAATATCACGCAATGGTCATGCTTGATTTGAACAATACTCGGCTAAAGGATTTCTATGACATTTGGCTACTTTCACGAACTGTCGGTTTAGACAAAGGGATTTTGGCCGAGGCAATTCGTGAAGTTTTTGTCCGGCGTTCTACGGACTTGCCATCCGAACCGCCAACAGCATTGACGCAAATCTTTGCAAATAGCGAAGTAAAGAAAGAACAATGGCGGATGTTTTTGCGAAAGAACAGATTAGACACTCAACTTTCTCTCGAAGAGGTCGTTCAGGAAGTTCGATCGTTGATATTTCCGTGATCAAGTGCACCGACTTTACGCATGCATTATTTCCACTACAGAGAGCGACAGTTTGGCGGCGGTCGCGGGTGGATTTGCGCATGCGATCGAGGTCATTGACGGTGGAATCTTGTTTGACGTCAGCGGGCTTGAACGTCTAGTTGGAGATTCGGGCGAGGTTGCGGCGAAGATACTTGGCGAGCTTGAACGGCGAAATATCGACGGAAGTGTTGCCGTTGCTGAGACTGCGGACGCGGCTATTTTGCTGGCTCGCGAAGGTGTCGATAAAGGGCGTGCTATATACGATGCAGGGCTGTTTTCGCAGTTGCCGCTTGCTTCGCTTGAGCTTGATAGAGACACACTTGGTGTGTTTCACGACCTCGGGATCACGAAGGTTGAGCACCTGCTGGCCGTACCGCGTGACGAGTTGATGGTACGCTATGGCCGCGAATTCGACGCCGTTATCAAACGAATCGAGCAGCGTGCCGGCCGCCTTATCGTGCCGAATGTCGCCGAGAGCGAGGTGTCTTGGTCGTACGAACTCGATCAGCCTGTCGAAGATTTTGAGCAATTGATCTTTGTCATAAATCACGGATTAGGGGCTCTGTTCGCACAGCTTGCTAGGCTTGCCAAGAGCACCGATCATCTCGATATTTCGCTTCGTCTGGCAAATAAGCGGCAAAGTTTTCACGAGATCAAGACGTCGTTTCCGACGCTCGAACGCTCGTTTTGGCTCAAGCTGATCGATCTTCGCGTATCGCTCAACGCACCCGAAGCGGCGATCGTCGCGGTGAAAGTGACGGCACATTTCACGCGGCAGCGTGCCGATCAACGCGGGCTCTACGCCGTCTCGCGGCCCGAGCCAGAGAGCTTGCTGCTGACAGCAAACAAGCTGAAAAAGCTCGTCGGCGAGGGGAATATTGGGGTTCCTGTGATACTCGATCAACGCATTGCCGAGCCGTTCACGCTCGATGCCGCAAAGCTGCCGACGGGCGTCGAAAGCACGTTGAAGCAACGCTCGCCGGTGATCGCGTTCAACTATTTCCGCCCGCCGCATCGTGCCGATGTCGTTGTCAAAGACCGCCGCATCATCTCGATCCGAACTCGTGAGATCAGCGGTGAGGTCGTTGCGTCAAGCGGCGTCTGGCGTGCGAGTTCCCGTTGGTGGGAACGCCCGTGGTCGGTGCAGGAATGGGACGTCGAGGTCGCCGGCCACGGCGTCTATCGCCTCAGCAAACGCGGCGGCGATTGGTTCATTACCGGCGAGTATGACTGAAGGTGGCAGTCAGTAGCCGGTAGTCGGCAGTAGGTTCTTTCCGACGATTTACTACTTACTACTGGCTACCGACTACTAGCTACTTTTATTATGTTTATTGAGCTACACACACGTTCCGCGTTCAGTTTTCTCGCTTCGGGCTCGCAGCCTGAGCGGCTGGCGGAGCGTGCTTCCGAGCTTGGCATTGAAACCGTCGCACTGCTTGATCGCGACACGGTCGCCGGCGCCGTGCGGTTCCATTTCGAAGCAAAGGAACGCGGCGTTCGCCCGATCATAGGAGCCGAGATCACGATAGACGACGGCAGTTTGCTGCCGCTCTTGCCGATGAACCTAGCCGGTTACCAGAACCTCTCGAAACTCATCACGACCGTAAAACTCCGCCACAAAAAGGGCGAGCATTTCGCTACTCGACGAGACATCGAGGAACATTCCGCAAACCTGATCTGCCTCACAGGCGGCAGCGACGGTTTTATGCACGCGGCTGTAAAACGCGGCACGGGACTCGCCGATCTGGCGTGGCTCAATTATGTTTTTGAGCGGCGTTTGTACGTCGAATTGCAGCGGCATCACCTGCGGCATGAGGAATTTATCAACCAGCAACTCGTCGGCTACGCACACAAACTGCGGCTTCCAATGTTCGCTTCGAACGGCGTCTATTACGCTGACGAACACGACCGCGAACTGTTCGATGTGTTCACTTGCATCAAGAATCACACGACGATCTACGACGCCGGACGGTTGCTGAGCGAAAACAGCGAACGGCATCTCAAGACCGAACAGCAGATGCGGCGGCTGTTCGCAGACATGCCCGAAGTCGTTGATATCACACAAGATATCGCCGCACGTATTAGTTTTTCGATGGACGAACTCGCCTACACGTTCCCCGACTATCCTGTGCCGCCGGGCGAGACGATGGACACAGTTCTGCGGAAAATGGCGACGGAACGTTCGGTCGAACGCTATCGTCACACGCCGTGGCCGCTGCGTTCGCAGGTGCAAGGGCGGCTCGAAAAGGAGTTTCGCGTGATCGAGCAGAAAAAGCTCGCGGGCTACTTTCTGATCGTCAACGACATCTCCGATTACTGCCGTGAGAATAAAATTCTGTCCCAAGGCCGAGGCTCGGCGGCGAACTCCGTCGTCTGCTACGCTCTCGGCATCACGGCGGTCGAGCCGATCGCGAACAAGCTGCTGTTCGAACGTTTCCTGTCGGCAGGCTACGAACGCTACCCAGACATCGATCTCGATCTGCCGTCGGGCGACGACCGCGAGAGTGTGATCCAGCACGTCTATAAAAAATACGGCGAACGAAGCGCCGGCATGACGGCGAACGTGATCTGCTATCGAGGCAAATCGGCAGTTCGCGAGGTCGGCAAGACGTTCGGCTTTGGCCCCGAGGTTCTCACACGCCTGTCGAAGCTGAATTCGTACTACGAGACATTCAAAGGTGCCGAGCTCGAAGCTCGTCTGAAAGAGAACGGTTTCGACCCGACGACCGACATTCGGCTGCGTAAATTCGGCGAGATGTATCACCGAATACTCACGTTTCCGCGGCATCTCGGCCAGCATTCGGGCGGCATGGTCGTGTCATTAGATCGCCTCGACGGCGTCACGCCGCTCGAACCCGCATCGATGCCCGGACGCAACATCATTCAGTGGGACAAGGACGATTGCGAGGCTCTGAAGATAGTAAAGGTCGATCTCTTAGGTCTCGGAATGATGGCCGTGCTGCGTGATTCGATCGAGCTGATACGCACACATCACGGTGAGGAAATGGGCCTTTACCAGATCCCGCACGACGACCCAAAGGTTTACGAAACGCTGCGCGTCGCCGACACCGTCGGAATGTTTCAGGTCGAGAGCCGTGCTCAGATCGCGTTCCTGCCAAAATCGCGGCCGGAGAATTTTTATGACATTGTCGTTCAAGTCGCGATCATTCGCCCGGGCCCGATCGTCGGCAACATGCTAAGTTCGTACATCAAACGGCGGCAAGGTTTGGAAGAGGTCGATTATATGCATCCGCTGCTCGAACCGACGCTAAAACGCACGATGGGCGTGCCGCTGTTTCAGGAACAACTGCTCAAGATCGCGATGGACGTAGCCGATTTTTCAGGTAGCGAGGCCGAAGAACTACGACGTGCGATGGGATTCAAACGCCCCGACCGCAAGCTCGAACGCATCAGCCGAAACCTGCGTAACGGTATGTCCAAGAACGGAATTCCCGAGGACATTCAAGAAAAGATCGTCAATTATGTAAAGGCGTTCGCGAACTACGGCTTTCCTGAATCACACGCCTACAGCTTTGCTCTACTCGCGTATGCATCCGCTTATTTCATCGTGCATTATCGTGCGTGCTTCATGGTCGCGATGTTCAATAATTATCCGCTCGGTTTCTATTCGGCGGCCACGCTAGTCAAAGACGCCCAACGCCACGGTCTGCATTTTATTGCGCTGGACATTAATCGCTCGAACTATGATTTCACTGTCGAAGATGTCGACGGTGAGTGGCAAGTACGTGTTGGATTGCGGTTCGTTCGCGGTCTTCGCGAAGAGATCGGCAGGAAAATTGTAGAAGAGCGAGATCGACCATCACGGCTCTGCCGTCTCGCCGAGCGGAGAAGCTCTGCTTCTCCGGAAGATGCCCCACACTCTCTTGCGGCTATGCCGCCGATTTCGGTGCCGAGAGCGGGCGGCATAGCAGCAGACCCTTTTGAGCATGTCACGGAAAGGCATAGCTTTTCCGCAAATAGAGCGGCAGAGCCGCATATCAAGTCGATTCCATACACTAGCATCGCCGACCTGATCGACCGCGTGCCTGAGATCAACAAACGCGAGATACGCGCCTTGAGCCTTGCCGGTGCGCTGAATTTCGACAACACCGTCCACCGCCGCGAAGCCCTGTGGGAATCGGAACTCGCGATACAGCCCGAAGGAAGTCTGTTCGACGGAGTGCGGACACTCTTGTCCGCAACGGGCAACGCGGACAAGAGTGTCCGCACTCCGTTTAAGCGCATGGAAGGCCTACAACTCGTCGATGCCGACTTGCGAAAAACAGGTATCTCGATCGGCAAGCATCCGCTCGCGTTTCTTCGCGAAGAGCTCGCCGCCCGCGGTGTCATCACTGCCCACGACGCACGCTATCTCGTTCCCGGCCAGGTCGCTCGCCTCGCCGGTGCCGTGATCGTTCGCCAACGTCCGATGACCGCGAAAAACGTCGTGTTCATCACGCTCGAAGACGAAACTGGCCATTCGAACTTCGTCGTAATGCCCGACAAATTCGAAGACTATCGCGCAGTAATTAACGGCAATGATTTTCTGATCATCAAAGGAATCTTCGAAGAACGCGGAATGCTAAAAGCCATCCATTTCGAGAACCTAGCGGAACTCGACACGACCGTTGTATCGCATAATTTTAGATGATTCATGCAGCCTGGCCGTTAGCGATAAGAGTAGGATATTTGCCGGTCCAACACGCGGAGCAGGTCGTCGAACTGTCGAGACCTATAGAGTCAAGCATGCCATCGAGAGAAAGATACCCAAGGCTGTCGGCTCCAATGTATTCGCACGTTTCCTCGACGGTCATACGCGAGGCAATAAGGTCTTTGCGGTGCGGCGTGTCGACGCCGTAGTAGCAGGAATGTGCAGTTGGTGGGCAAGAAATGCGCATGTGCACCTCTTTCGCACCGGCCTCGCGAACCATCTCGACGATCTTTTTCGACGTCGTGCCGCGAACGATCGAATCGTCAACCAGAATGATGCGGTTACCGTTGATGAGGTCTTTGATAGGATTGAGTTTCAAGCGAACGCCAAACGAACGGATCGATTGCGAAGGCTCGATGAACGTCCGTCCGACGTAGTGATTACGAATGATCGCCTGCCGAAAATTGATGCCCGACCAGCGTGCATAGCCAATGGCAGCCGCAACGCCGCTGTCAGGAACGGGCACGACGAGGTCTGCTTCGACAGGATGTTCTTCGGCGAGGCGTTTGCCCATCTTGTGACGCGACTCATTGACCGAACGGCCAAATACGATGGAATCGGGCCGTGAGAAATATACATGTTCGAACGTACAAACAGCAGACGCTTTCTTCGCAAACGGAAACGACGAACGCACGCCGTTCTCATCGATCACAAGCATCTCGCCCGGAGCGATCTCGCGTTCGTACTTTGCGTCCATCAGATCAAAGCACACGTTTCGCTAGCGACGCACCAAGCATCTTGATATTTGCCAAGCACGAGCGGCCTAAACCCACGCGGATCGCGAACGGCAACCATAGCTTTTGGCGTCAAAAACAGCAGAGAAAACGCACCTTCGGTCTCGGAAAGCACTTTCTCGATCGCTTCGACCGCATTGTTTGCTTTGGCTTTCGCAATGCCGTGCAGAATTGTTTCGGTGTCAGAAGTAGATGAGAAAATGGCACCATCGCGTTCTAATTCAACACGACGAGCATCAGCAAAAGGAAGATTCCCGTTATGACAAACGGCTATGAGTCCGTGCTGACATTTTACACGGAATGGCTGAACTTCCTTGATAGTATTCTTGCCCGCAGTCGAATATCTCGTATGACCGATCGCGGCCTTTCCAGGCAATCTATGAAGTATTTCCGGATTCAGAACATCGGCAACAAGGCCAGTTCCGCGTTGTTGGATAAGATCGTCACCATCAGCCGAAACAATGCCGCAGGCCTCTTGCCCGCGATGCTGCAATGCAAACAGCCCAAGCTGCGTCAGCGTCGAAGCCTCTTCGTGGCCATAGATGCCAAAAATACCGCATTCTTCGTGAAGTTTGTCGAGAGCGATCTCCATCGTCAGTTTGATTTTCTCACACTCGCTGACATAAATACTATGCCCAAGCGCTGTTTTTGGACCGACACAACTAAACGAATTGACAGTGCATCTTATGCTCCAAATGGGCAAGAGCGAAGACCACAATTTCCTTAGACGAGTTAGCGTAGCATCACCGTGCAGTGCAAGTTGGGATGCGATGACGGGCGACGACAAAGTGCGTCTTTGCGGCCAATGCGACCGAAATATATATAACATCGAATCGATGTCCGCCGCCGAAGCCGCTACTCTGATGCGAAACGCAACGGAACGCACCTGCATCCGTATGTTCCGCCGAGCCGACGGAACCCTAATGACGAACGACTGCCCAACCGGCCTTCGAGCCTATCGCCAGCGTGTCGGGCGTTTGGTATCAGCGGCGTTTGGAATGATACTCGGCCTGTTCTCGATCAGTAATGCTCAGCGAATTCCGTCTGGTGATTCGACAGGAACTCGTAGCGAGACGTCTCTTGCAGTACCAATGATCGAAGGTACAGTGCGCTATCAAACAGGAGCAGTCATACCGGACGCTAAAGTTACAGTTACCACTTCATCTGGTAAGAAGATAACTTCATATTCAAACCGAAAGGGCTATTTCAGAATTTTGAGTCCGCGAATGCTTGGAGGTCGCAACAGTATAAAAGTAGAGGCTCCACCATTTATGAGTTTTGGTGACAGCTTTACGATCTTAACGAGAGAATCGATAGATTTCTCGGTCACACTAGACTCTGGATTCATAGGAATTGTTGAAATCAAACAGCCGCCAATGATCGATGTACGGAAAAGCAACACTTCAACTCGTATCATCCTAAGCGACAACTAAACCAAAATATCGTCAGGAGAATTCACATTTTGAAAAAGTACTTGTGAATCCGTGAGGTGTCGGTAGGACTCAAACGATTTTTGCTTAACCATCATCGGCTCGAATACAGCCAACATCGACAGCGACTTTTCGTGATGGCCTCCTAGCTCTAACATTCGATTCCGAACAGATTCCACACGATAAAACGCGGCCAGCGGCTGGAGCCTGCTATCGGGTTGGACCGGAACTACGACATCATAGTCCTTATCAATTTGCTCACACAAAAATGCGATAAATTCCGCCGAAAGCAGCGGCATGTCGCAGGCCGCGACGAATATCCATTCGGCATCCGAGTTTGAGACTGCTGTATGAAGACCGCCGACAGGGCCGCTAAATTGGTCGATATCGATGATGTAGGTGTCAGCGTTTGCAACATCGCCGATCTCGGCAAGTTGATCATTGTTGGCGGCAACTATAAAGATCCGAGCCTTCGGTAATGCCAGTCGAATCGCCGAGGCGACCGAATCGACCATTCTTGAGCCGCGAAAAACGACAGTCGCCTTGTTTCGACCCATCCGGGATGAACGCCCGCCAACGAGAATGAAAGCGTCGATGTGGTTCATTTCAAGTCGAATTCGCCAGCGGTTTCG
Organism: uncultured Acidobacteriota bacterium; assembly: GCA_937871585.1. Classification (GTDB taxonomy): domain Bacteria; phylum Acidobacteriota; class Blastocatellia; order Pyrinomonadales; family Pyrinomonadaceae; genus OLB17. Next base: position 10,944 of record CALMPJ010000131.1, read on the forward strand.
CCTGTGGCTTTGATCGAAATGACTATTGACTTCGATGTCGGCGTCAGGCTCCTGTCGGCGTAGCTGCCGAGTGGGACGAGCGGGTTCGCTTCGGGGAAATACGCGGCGGCACAGCCTTTTGGAATTGGGTACGGCACTATAGTAAAGGAGTTGGCGTGACGTTCGCCGTCGTCGAAATGGCTGGTGATATCGACGACACTTCCCGCCGCTAACGAACGCTCGGCGATGTCGGCTTCGTTCATAAATATCACTCGACGTCCGCCGGCAATGCCGCGATAACGGTCGTTGAAGCCGTAGATCGTCGTATTGAACTGGTCATGTGAGCGTATTGTTGTAAGAAGCAATCGGTCGGTCGCGACATCGATCTTAGTTAGAGATTGCGAGATAAATCGGGCTCTGCCTGATGCTGTGCGAAACTCTCTGTCTCTAGGCGGACAGTCCAAATAAAAACCTCCGGGCTCGCGGATGCGTCTATTGTAATTCTCAAATCCTGGAATAACTCGCTCGATCGCGTTACGAATATTATCGTAGTCAGCAGCCATCGCATCCCAATCAACACTGCTCTTTTTGCCCAACGTCGCCTTCGCCATAGAGCAAACGATCCAAGGCTCGCTTCGCAGATGCTTGGAAGCAGGTTCAAAGATACCTATGGACGATTGCACGTTAAGCATCGTGCTTTCGGTTGAGACGAATTGATCGCGATCCATCTCGCTACGCCCCAAACACGGCAGTATCAATGAAGTTTTGCCGGTTGCTAAAGCCGTGCGATTAAGCTTAGTTATGACTTGAGCGGTCAATTCGCATTTTCGCAATGCATCAAAAACAACTTCGGTATCAGGAGCAGCACTCACTAGATTTCCTCCCATGGTGAAGAAAACCTTTACCTCACCGCGATGCATTGCCTCGATCGCCTCGACGGTTGAATAGCCATGTTCTCGCGGAGCGGTGAAAGCAAACTCGCGTTCGAGCGCATCGAGAAACTGGTCCGTAGGTCGTTCCCAAATGCCCATTGTGCGGTCGCCTTGTACGTTTGAATGCCCTCGAACAGGACAAACTCCAGCCCCGGGCTTTCCGATCTGGCCGCGAAGCAGATGCAGATTCACGACATCTTGTATCGTTGCAACGGCGTCCTTATGCTGCGTGATGCCCATCGCCCAACACGTGATCACGCGATCGGCAGCGATGAACATGTCAGCCGCTTCCTCGATCTGTTCGCGTCCGATGCCGCTGATCGCAACGAGTTCGTCCCACGACGTAGCATCAAGATTGGCGATCAAATCGTCAAAGCCATCGGTAAACTCAGCGATAAATTCATGATCGATTTGGCCTTGCTCGACGATCACTTTCATTACGCCCTTGAGCAAAGCACGGTCGCCGCCGATCTTTACCGGCAGATGCAGATCCGCAAATTTCGTCGCTCGGCCAAGGATCGCGATCGGAAACTCGAGCGGATTGGCGTACTGCTGCGGATTCGGGTTAATGAAGTTCAACAAACCGGCCTCGGGCAGCGGATTGATCGCGATCATCTTGGCACCGTTTCGCTTCGCGTCTTGGAGCGACGACATCATTCGCGGAGCATTGGTGCCGGGATTCTGACCGATGACGATGACGAGGTCTGTTTCGTTGAAATCTGACAGTCGAACCGTCGCCTTTCCAATGCCGATAGATTCGGTCAGGGCGACACTCGACGATTCATGGCACATATTCGAGCAATCAGGCAGATTGTTTGTGCCGAATTGTCGAACGAAGAGCTGATATAGAAATGCGGCTTCGTTCGACGTCCGGCCCGAGGTATAAAACACTGCCTCGTCCGGCGAAGCTAGCGAATTTAGTTCATTGGCGACGATCGCGAATGCGTCGTCCCACGAGATCGGTTCGTAATGAGTGCCACCGTTTCGCAGCACCATGGGCTCGGTCAGGCGGCCTTGGTCGTTCAGCCAATAGTCACCTTTCTCACAAAGTTCTTCGACGCTGTATTTTGCGAAAAACTCCGCTGTGATGCGCTTCTTCGTGCCTTCATCTGCCAAAGCTTTTGAGCCGCTCTCGCAGAACTCTCCAATTGAACGCCGCCCGTCAGGATCGGGCCATGCACACGACTGGCAATCGATGCCGCCTTTTTGATTGAGTTTTAGCAATCCGCGAGTCGCATGGCCGACGCCCATCTTCGACGTCGTGACCTTCATCGCGTTCGTCACGGCCTTGATTCCGGCCGCGACGGTCGCTGGTTTGGTGACATTTAGCTTTGGCGTATCGTCTTTCATTTGCTCGTGATACGTTTCTCGCCGCAATAGATATTGAACCGTCCATCGCGGACGAATCCGACGAGCGTCATACCGTATTCAGAGGCGAGTTCGACGGCTAGGCTCGACGGTGCTCCGACGGCGGCGAGACCTGGGATTCCGGCCATCAACGCCTTTTGAACAAGCTCAAAACTCGCACGGCCCGAGACGAGCAGTATCTTGTCCGACAAAGGCGTTTCGTTCGTCATGAACTTCGTTCCGATCACTTTGTCGAGCGCGTTGTGGCGGCCCACGTCTTCGCGGACGATGTCGAGTGAGCCGTCGGCGTTGAATAAAGCCGAAGCGTGCAATCCGCCGGTTGTTTCGAAAACGGCTTGAGCTTCGCGGAGTTTCTTCGGCAGCGAATGAACTAAGTCGGCGGCGATCTTCAGATCGCAATCGATCTGCTTAACGCCTGTCGCAAGGGCTTCGATCGAGGCTTTGCCGCAGACGCCGCAGCTTGAGGTTGTGTAGAAATTGCGTTCGAGACGTTTGAGATCGAGGTCGATTCCGTCATTGAGATCTACGCGAATTGTATTCGAATTCAACGCTGACGCTCGGTCGAGTGTACCTTTGTTCGCGCCGATCTTGAGACCGCAGTGGCGGATCTGTTTGATCTGATCGGGCGACGTAATGATGCCTTCGGTAAAGAGAAATCCGGCGGCAAGTTCGGCATCGTCGCCGGGCGTCCGCATTGTGATGGAGATGGCTTTGTGGGTGCCGTCAGGAAAGCCTAGTCGAATTTCCAGCGGCTCCTCGACGGCTAAACTATCGCCAAACTCACGCCCGTCCGAAGTTCGGACGGCGACGTTAGCCTGCGAAACTGCCTGTGCTGCTTTCATATCACAAAGGCGGAAACACACGCGGTAGCGAGTGTGTCCTTCTCGAATTCTAAATCAGGTCGGGCACACTCCCTACCGGTCGTGTTTCTGCCCCTAGTCTGCAGGAATAATGCGTCCCCTGCATTCGCCCAGGCCGATGCGGCGAAAGCCTTCGCGTTCGCAGTAGCCTTTCATGATTATTTCGTCACCGTCTTCGAGGAATCGGCGTTGTTCGCCGCTGGGCAGATCGATCGGTTCGGTGCCTCGCCACGTTAGTTCGAGCAGGCAGCCGCGTTCAGACTTTTCGGGGCCTGAGACCGTGCCGGTTGCCATTAGGTCGCCGGTTTGCAGGTTGCAGCCGTTCGAGGCGTGGTGCGTGAGCATTTGGCCGATGGTCCAATAAAGGTCTTTCGTATTCGAACGCGAGAGCATGTGCGGTTCGATGTTCTCGGCTCGCATTTTTTCGGTTTGAATATAGACCTCAAGATTGATGTCGAGGCCGCCGAGCTTTTGATTCTGCTCGCCGTTCAGGTAATCGAGCGGCTGCGGATCGTCGGCGTCGCGTTCGAAAGCTTTCGTTCTAAACGGTGCGAGAGCTTCCATCGTGACGACGTAAGGCGAGATCGTCGTCGCGAAATTCTTTGCGAGAAAAGGCCCGAGCGGTTGGTATTCCCACGCCTGAATATCGCGAGCGGACCAGTCGTTCACCAGACACACGCCGAAGATGTGCTGCTCGGCGTCATTTATATTTATCGGCGAGCCCATCTCGTTTCCCTTGCCAACAAAAAAGCCGAGCTCCATTTCGTAATCAAGACTTTTCGACGGAATAAACACCGGCGGCCTTTCAGCGTCGCTGCGGTTCTGCCCGTGCGGCCGCTTGATGTCCGTCCCCGAGATCACGATCGACGAAGCCCGCCCGTGATAACCGATCGGCACATATTTATAATTCGGCAGCAAAGGATTGTCCGGCCGAAACATCGACCCAACATTCGTAGCGTGATAGATCGAGCAGTAGAAATCGGTGTAGTCGCCGATAGATGAAGGCAGCGTAAAGATGACGTCTTTGATCGATGTAAGATATTTTGCTACTTTTTTACGCAATGCACCATCGGCATTTTCTTGCAAAAGTTCGATCATTCTACGACGAAAGTCTTGGAGGTCAGAAGCCGAATCCGCCATCAACTCATCGCTCAACTGACCATGATCGAACGTTGACATTGCAACCTGCCAACCCAGTGTTTTTCCTTCGAAGAGCTTTCCCTCTTCGAAGGCCGACGCGATGTCGAAAACCCAATCCCCAATTACAATGCCGACTCGCACCTGCGCCGACATCGGTTCTATTCGCGGAACGTAAGAACAAAACGGCAGATTCTGTATCGGAAAGTCCGTGTTCGGGTCGTTTGCGGATTCGACCCAGCTTTTGAGGTTCGGGTCGTGGGTTTCGTTGATTTCGTAGGTCATGGTGGTATTTATTCGTCTTTTTCGTGCTAGATGCGATCTTTGGCTGTTATATGCAACTTCTCGCCAAAAAGGCAGAAACACGACCGGTAGGGAGTGTGCCCTTTGCTCATCGTGTGTTGTTTATTGTAACAGTCTACAGGCGTACCGGGCACCCTCGCTACCGCTCAGGTTTCTGCCTAGAAGTCTACTGGCGTACCGGGCACCCTCGCTACCGCACAGGTTTCTGCCTAGAACTCGGGGAGATCGTCGCCTTGGCCATTCACCGTGTATTCGATCGCATTTGCTACATTTCTGGGCTTCCAAAGATATCTTGTGCTGCCTCCGCGTGATCAGACCTTCTGATCTGGACCAACCAGACCAGTTTGTCTTAGTTCGCGGGTTGCATTTGCCTTGAATGCGTTCAGGATCTTATCAGGAGCAATCTGGGCATGCACAACTGCGTGAACGTGATTAGTCCGAACATTGATGGCTTTAAGAACATAATCTCGGAATTCACAAACTGTGATGATCGCGAGCTTAACTATCTTCCTTTGAGAGCCGTTAAGCAAAAATGGCTCTGAGTTCATGTTTCTGTCCATTAAGACTGAGAACATTGGGTCGAGGCCTATCTTTTCTTGGCCGAATCTATTCTTGCCGTGTCGATCAACCGAAGTACGTCCATCGCCGTGAAGCCACGTTCCATGTGTGCGAAACGTAATGAAATAGGCGATCGGATAGTCGTTATCGTCCCAGATCTCTTCATTCATGGTCAAATGGCCTCGATTGCGACGGGCACACTCCCTACCGGTCGTGTTTCTGCCTTCCGGCGGTAGATCACTTATTCTCGCTCTGGAATGACCATTCTGGCCGTAGAATAACAATTCCGAGTGTCGTACAGTATTTCTAGCTCAAGAACGACAATTCCGTGCGTTTTGCGACTTTTCTCGCCGTCGAACGACTTTTCTCGCTGTCGGACGCCATTTCCAGCTGTCGAACGACTTTTCTCGCTGTCGGACAACATTTCCAGGCGTCGAATGACTTTTCTCGCCTTCGGACGACATTTCCAGTTGTCGAACGACTTTTCTCGCTGTCGGACGCGATATATGGTCGTTATAGCATTCCCAGCGTCTGCAGATCAGCTACCGGTTCGTCGAACGAGCATGAACCGAAGGATTGGATGCCGATGGTGCGGAGGCGTTCGATCTGGTGCACGTTCAGCGCGTATTCGCCGCGCCACGAGATGCTCTGCGGTTCGACGGCGAAGACCTCTTCGAACTCTTCTTCCATCACGTCCTCGAGAAAACTGCGGCGATAAGATTCGATCGCAAAGCCCGTCATCAAAAATAGATTGAGAAACCCGTGCATCGTGCCTTTGGCTGAGTTCGCCTCGTAAGTCAGCGGCCGAAAACAGCGTATCGGATGATGCAGGCCCGCGGTCGCTTTGAACGGCACATTTGCCGCGACGCACGCCGTTACGAACCTTACAATATCGACCGATTTCGGAAAAGCCTCCGGCGTGATGCCTCCCGTCCGCAGCTTCGCCCGCTGGCCGCCGGCCGCGATCGCCATCAGTTTTTCGACAAGCTCAACCTTAGGATCGATCTCAAAATAAACCGTCACAGCTCGCGGCAGACTTTTCGAAATGGACTCGATCTGATAGACCGTATCGGCCTTCATCTCGATCACATCGCAAACAATCCCGGGGCCGTTCGTCGCGTTAAAATCTTCGACTTGGCGGATCGTTGCGTGCAGGTCTTCACCAGCAACTACGGCGACTCGCCAACTATGGGCCGCGTCACGCGACACGAAATCACGCGCCGCTTCGTAAAACTCTTCAAGCCTCGCTACACTCACCACAAATCGCCCAAGCATCCACGAGTAATTACTATTGCGATACGTCGCGTAATTCAGCACAGCCTCAGGCATCGAAACCGCCGACGGCGGAAACAGCCCAGCGTAATCGATCGCCCCGCTCATCAGCAGGCGTACCGATTCCATCACATCATTGGTCGCTAGGCGTGTGTCCATTAATAAGGTTCGATGATAGAAAGATAACAGTAAATTTACAACTTTGAGCAGTCGAGGAAAATTCGGCGTCAGACTTGCAATGCCGCGAAATTATGAAGTATCTTGTCTAAATCGAACAGTCGATAATTTAGCTTGATGCGTGTTTTGGGTATCGATCCGGGCAGCGAAACGCTCGGCTGGGGCGTGGTTGACGGCGTCGGATCGCGATATTCGATGGTCGCCTATGGGACTGTAAAGTCGAACCCAAAGCAGCCATTCTCGCAGCGTTTGCTCAACATCTACAACGGCGTCGCCGAGGTAATGGCCGAGCATTCGCCTGACGTATTGTCGGTCGAGGATACTTTTTACGCTGTGAATGTTGGTGTCGCGTTAAAGCTCGGGCAAGTTCGCGGGATTACGTTGCTATTAGCCGAACAACGCGGACTCGAGATCGCTGAATACGCACCGCGATTGATAAAACAAACCGTTGCCGGCCACGGAAATGCGGAGAAGCAACAAGTCGGCGATATGGTGAAGGTCTTGCTCGGATTGAAAGCGATCCCGACACCACACGACGCTGCGGACGCCTTGGCTATCGCGATCTGTCATTTTCATCATGCGGGAATTAAGGACAAGGTAAAACAGGCTCTCAAGAAACGATGATATGAAATTGCGACTCCTACATCTCTCAGTACTGTTCGTCTTCGCGTTCTCCATCTCCGCAGTTTCGCAGACCAAGCCACGCCCAAGCGCGAAACCTAAAGGCCCGGAGATTGGTAAACAGGCGGTTGTGATAGACGAGAGCCTATCAGTTCTTCGCAAGGAGCCAAGTCTCTATGCGGAATCTGTACAGCGGATGTCCCGCGGCCGAGTCGTTACGATATCAGGCGTTGCCGAGGCCGATGGCGTGAAATTCTACAAGGTTGTCGTGCCGCCAAAGAATTGGGGCTGGGTGCAGGCCGATGCAGTATTTGGAAAGTTTCGCCCAACGGATGAACAGCGATTGTTTGAACTCGTGAAAGCTACCGATGGCTTTGAACGACTCGAAATTGCATCCGAGTTTTTTATGCTTTATCCAACGTCTGCCCTCAGACCAAAGATGCTTCTGCTCTATGGCGATGGTGCGCAGGAAATGACTTCGTATTTATCTAAGCAAGCCGCCGGTCGCTTGAAGAAAGCAGAGATGGAAGCGTCAGGAGCACCAACGCACAGCTACTTCCTCAATTTCAATCAGCTCGACCGCTACCGCAAACTCGGTATAACTTTTCTGTTCGACACAAAGCTTAAGCAGTACCACTACGACGGTGCGAGTTGGATCGAGATCACGAAGAAGTTTCCCAATTCTCCTGAAAACGCCGAGGCCGTAAAGCGTATAGCCGCTCTCAAGAAGATAATGGGCATTACGAATTGAGTTTCATAGTAAGGAAAACGCTGTGCGGGTCGTCTACATAGTCGCCAAAAGGTCCACAGTATTCAAAGCCCCGCTTTTCATATAACCGTCTAGCGGCATCAAAGGCATCTGCCGTTCCAGTCTCTAAACTGATCCGCTCATAGTTTCGGTCTTTTGATTCAGCGATGATGTGATCGAGTATCCGATTTGCGACGCCCTTTCGTAGATGTTCTGCGGCTGTTCTCATAGCTTTCACCTCGCCATGTGTCGCGTCGATTTCTTTCAACGCACCGCAGCCCATCAGACTATCGCCTTCCCAGGTCGACCAAAATGTAATGTTGTCGGCACGCAACTCATCGGTTTCCAGTGCGTGTACGCTTTCCGGTGGTGAATGCTCGAACATGCTTCGCCGGTGCTCGATCAAAAGATCGATCACTTCGTTTCCGCTTAGATCGTCGATTCGAATTTCCACTATTTTCGAGCAATTGCAACCGCGATCTCGGCGGCGATGGACGCATTGTTCTTGAGGAGAGAGATATTTGCAGCGAGGGTGCGGCCTTCGGTTCGGGCAGACATTTCGGCGAGCAAGAATGGCGTAACATCCTTGCCGCGAATGTTGTTTTGAGCGGCGTATTCGAGAGCGTCGGCAAGAACGGCTTCTAGTTCGTCTCGATCGATCTCGTTTGCAGACGGGATCGGAGCGGTCACGAGGATCGAGTTCTGCAGGCCAAGATTGTCGCGAGCTTCCGCTATCGTTGCGACTACGGCCGCGGAGTCAACTCGTTCGTCTATCGGCAGACCGCTGGTTCGCGAATAGAACGCAGGCAGTTCGTCGCATTTCCAACCGAGAACGGTCACGCCGTGAGTTTCAAGCCATTCGCGCGTGCGTTCTAGGTCGAGCACTATCTTGGCACCCGAGCAAACAACTGTGATCGGCGTTTGAGCGAGTTCGGGAAGGTCCGCTGAAATATCGGCCTCAAAACCACGATGCACACCGCCAATGCCGCCTGTAGCAAACACGCGAATCCCAGCCATGTGAGCAATGTAAGTCGTGGTTGCCACCGTCGTCGCACAATCGAGTTTATTTGCGATCGCGATCGGAAGATCGCGGCGGGATATCTTTCTTATGTCTTTGCGAGACGCGAGTTGCTCGATCTTTTCGCGGTCCAAACCAACGCAGAACTCACCGCCAAAAACGGCGATAGTTGCAGGAACAGCACCTTTTTCGCGAACAGCGGCTTCACACGCCAATGCTGTTTCACGATTGTGAGGATAAGGTAGGCCGTGGGCGATGACGGTCGATTCGAGGGCGACAATCGCAGCACCCCGTTCCATCGCCTCGCTAACCTCAGCACTAATGTTCAAGTTCATCGATTGGTAATTGTCCATTGTCAATTGGGCAGTTGTAAATTGGTAGCTCGATATCGTTTCACCAATTAACAATTGCCCAATTTACAATTAACAGTCTTTATCTTACTAGGCTTCCTATCCGGCTAAGACGCGGATGTGTGATGCAGCCGACCATGCTTCCGTTCGACGCTCCGCGGTCGCATGACCAGTAGACAAACATCGCTCGTCCGATGATCAAACCACGCGGCACAAAACCCCAGTACCGACTGTCTTCGCTGTTGTCTCGGCTGTCGCCCATCACAAAGAAACTGTCCGGTGGCACGACCTGAGGTTTATTTGGAACACCGAACTCGGCATTTGACAATCTTACATTCCGGCCCGCGAGAACGCCTTCCATCGACTCTTTGGAATAGTACGCGGTGTACTTAGCATCGGGCGATTTCTCTTCGAACTCCCTGACGGTCAAAGCTGTCTGACTGTTCGGAGCGTCGCCAATTACGCGGTTCTCAGCCAACAACTGGCCGTTAATGAAAACCTGATTATTCTTAAACTCGACCGTTTCGCCCGGCAAGCCGATAACGCGTTTCACGTAGTTGATCTGGTACGGTATCAGTGGTGGATCGCGTTTCGTATCCTCGCTTGGCTTGACCTTATTTCCCGGATACTTGAAAACAATAATATCGCCGCGTTCGATCTCGCGTTGCGGGAGGAACGGCAGCGAGCCGCCGCCGGGCGTGAACATAAATTTGTTGACGAGCAGATAATCACCCACGAGGATAGTGTTCTGCATCGAACCCGTCGGAACCGTGACGGCTTGCAAAATAAATGTCATGCCGAAGATCGCCATGATCAGCGTCACTACAAACGACTCGAAATACTCGCGCGCGGTCGATTTTGGCGGACCTTTCGGCTTGCCAACCTCGGTCACCTTTGGTTCTTCAACAACTTTATCTTCAGTGGTCATATTCCAAGTTCTAGTACGGTATCTGAATCGATGTTGTTGCCGCTAACTTCGCAACATCTCAAGTGCATTCTGAGCGGCCAACATTTCCGCAGACTTTATCGAACGTCCATTGCCTGTCGAGCGGCCGCCTTCCCACAGTGCCTCGACGAAAAACTCGCGGTCGTGCGGCGGGCCTTCGGTTCGTAAAACATTGTACCGCGGAGCCGCCAGTTTTTCAGCCTGTAGCGTCTCTTGAAGCAAAGTCTTGAAATCGAGCGACGTTTTTGGGCTTATGCTACGAAACTCGTCAGCGAAAATTCGAAGCACGAAAACTCTCGCGGCCGAGTATCCGCCGTCCAAAAAGATCGCTCCGACGATCGCCTCAAGCGTGTTTGCCAATAGCGTCTGTTTTTTTCGTCCACCGGTGTGCTCCTCGCCGCGTCCTATTCGAATGAACTTCCCGAGTTCGAGGCGTTCTGCCGCTGTGGCGAGAGATGCGGTGCTGACCAGACGATGCTTCATCAACGTGAGATCACCTTCGCTGGCACCGCGATTTGTAGAAAAAAGATTTTCCGCGACGATCAGCCCGAGAACCGAATCTCCGACGAACTCAAGCGATTCATTCTCGATCTGATGGATCTCGTTGTTGCTCGCGTCGGGATTGTTCTCGTACGCCCAGGATCGATGCGTCGTCGCGCGTGTGAGCAGACCGATGTCGTTGAACCGATGGCCCGTGAGATTCTCAAGTTGTGCGACCGAAGCGGCCATAGCCGATAATCAAAAAACCGGACGCCGCAAATAGCGTCCGGTCAGTTTCAGAAAAATGTACTCAGACTAACGCGTTCCTGCTTTCTTGACCTTTGCAACGCCGGGCTTAGTTCCCGTCGTGCCCGTCGGCTTTGCGGCAGGACCTGAAACCGGCTTAGCTGCCGGCGTTACTGGCTTTGCGGTCGGCGTCACTGCAGGCTTCATAGCCGGCGTTGTAGCCGGCTTTGTCGTCGGAGCCGTCGTAGCTGGCGTCGTAGTCGCTGTTGCCGGTTCTTCTGCGATCGGAGCGATCGGCGAAGACGGATTTGCAACAGGACGTGCTCCATAGGTCTTGATCATTGCCGCCGCAGGCCCAGTGTCCTTGGTGTTGAATCGCGTACCGTAAACCTCTTTGAACTGGTTCAGAACACCATCCTTGACAGCTTTCTGTCCCGGCGTATCATCTATGCGTGCATAAGTCTGGCCCAGCGTTTCCATAATGCGTTCAGCAAGACCTCTGATCACCGCGGTCTGAGCCTTGATGGCATCAGCCTTTGGTTTTCCAGTATCTTCGGGCTCCGTATCTGCCGGCACCGGCAATTCCTGAAGCTTTTTGACCTCAGCATTTAGAAGAGGAATGTAGTACTTCGATAGGGCACCGTAAACAGCGGCGTCCTTTGCAGCGTCAACGCTCAACTGCGAGACCTTGTACATGTAGTTCGCACCCTCGCGGAGGTTCCCTTTGTCAAAGGCATACAGGAAGCCAATGTTATAATTCAACCAGCCGATCGCCTCTTCTTTGCTACGAGCTCCCCATTTCTGGTAACCGTAAGCTTTACAGGTCTTACCCGAATCAAAGTACGCAAGTGCCTCTTTGGAATACTTGATGGCGTCATCAGAGTATTTATTGACCTTCTTCTTCTGGAATTCTTCCTGACCGGCAAAAGCTAGAATGATCCGAACATCACACGCGAATTCATCGCCAAACTCAGGCTTCAAAAGCTCCCTTCCGGCCGCATATACTTCATCCCAATTCTTATCTAAGTTTGAGATAACGCGATTCGTCAGCTCGCTCTTCCTTGCATTAAACTCAAGCGTCTTTATCCTTTTTTCTTTGATCGGTATCTGAGCTACCACAAAATCAACGAACTCTTTCGAATCCTTGAATGCTTCCTTTGCCGGGCAACCACCGAATTTTTCAACGAAAACTTTACCTGTCTCAACAGCTTGTTTTAGTCCTGGAATGTCCTTTTTAGGAAATTGAACCTCGGACCATTCTTTGTATGCGTCATTCAATCCTTCGCACGGATCGGCCGTTTGAGCGCTAACCGCGACCGCCATTGCTGCCAAGATGGCAACGAACATTAATTGTTTAAAGATCGTTTTCATTTTTCTGATAATTCCTCCGCCGAGTCTTTAGGACCTGACATTTCTTTCGCGAAAACCAAGTAGTTGGTTTCGCGTGAGTTCAGATGAAACTCGAAGAAGTAAAGTTGCTAAAGTTTGGAGCAACAATTACGCTCCAGAAGCCCTGTCACGCAAGTTTCGCGAGAAACAACAATAATCACGTAACGTGCCTTGCGCTGTCAAGCGTAAAAGCGGCGTAAGTCACGAAAAATTAAGCGTTTTGCGCCTAAATGATAGGATAAGTTTCGCTTATGGTTTAACCACTCGTTCACGTTTCTTATTGTCGGGCTGCGATGTAATGGTCGACGTTTTGCCGTCTTTCGAGTAAGTGATGACGACCGGCGGGAAATTCGGCTTCGAGCTGCCGGTCTTTTGAACAAGTTTCTTTTCTTCGACTGCTCGCGGAGCGCTCGGGATAACGATGACATTTCCCGGTTGAGAAGCTCCGGTCGTTTCGCCGGCATTCGCGGCGTCATCGGCTTCATCCTCGTCTTCATCAGCGGTTGCAACAGTAGTTGGCACCGTGTTTCGAGGTTGAATATTGAACTCAGTTTGAGCCAGATTGCGGTCTGTTCGAACTATCTTTGGAGCAAGTGCAGAGTAGATCTTAGAAGCAACGGCAGCGGCATAACGTCCGCGCTGCTTTGGCCCTCGCAGGATGACGGCGACAGCATATTTCGGCTGTTCGATCGGAGCAACTGAGGTGAACAAACCGACCCAAGTTCCTTTGTCGATGCACGAACCGGTTTTGCCTGCGACACCAAGTGTCTGGTCCATTCCGCGACGAGCCGTTCCATATTCGGCGGCTCCCATCATACCGGGAATTACTCGACGGACGTTCTGCTGCGGCAGTTCCACGTTCGCCTTGTACAAAGTAGGAAACCTCTCGTTTTGCTCTGTAGTTCGCGGTATACGCGGCAACACACGATGTCCGCCGTTCGTCATCGCTGATGCCATAACAGCAAGTTGAATGGTCGAAACTTCGGTATCATCGCCGTGCGAATAAATGCGAGCGTTCGAATTATTGACCGGAAGACGTCCAGGAGACTCATTTTCGAGATTGATGCCTGTCGGTTCGCCAAGACCGTATTTGCGGCCGTATTCGACGAGCTTACTGTTGCCAAGATTAGAGCCGACGCGTTGAAAATAAGGATTGTCGGAAAAAGCTAGTGCATCGTCGAGCATTCGACGGGTTGAGACATTCTTGACTGCACCGGTCTGCTTGTCGATCACGCCTTCATTAAGGCCTGCGGCAGCTGTGACAAGTTTGATCGTCGAACACGGCCTGATCGTGCGTCGAACGGCCCATTCCTGATTGACGACGGTCAACACCTTGCCGGTTTGAGCTTCCATCACAACGACGGAGCCGGCTTGATCGCCAAGAGCATTGAGTGCCACGTTTCTGACCGAGAGATCTTCGCCGTCAGTTCGGTCTTTTGCGATATTGTCGACGGTTTCAGTTCTCAGGCCGCGAATGAATGCCTGCTGACGAGCGATCGCCTCACGGCGAGCCTGTTCGCGGCGGCGTTGTTCGGCCAATGCAGCGGCACGTCGCTCAGCTTCTTTGCGGCGCCGTTCGGCCTCGGCACGCTTTGTTTCGGCGGAATTCTTTTTCTTCTCGGTCTTCGAAGCCGTCTTGGCTTTTGCGTCCTCTTTCTTCTTGTTGTTTCGTTTATCAGCAGCTGTTTCGCGTTTGTTCCTCTTGTCTTTCTTGGCATCCTTTGCGGCTACGGCCTGCTTCTTAGTAGCAGCGGGCTTTTTCGCGGCTTGCTTTTTTGACTGAGCAACGACGCCGGACACACTAAAGACCACCGTGATCGCAATTAACAATGCGACAACACGGATATTTTCGGGGAACATCAATTTCATGCTTTACCTCGGATTAAAAATTTTGCGGAAACAAAGAGGAGACCGTCCAAATATGTGATGCAGACAAATGGCACGTGGCTACCCACAAATTTGCTTAATAACTACCATAAACTATACCATTCAACGGACATTTGTTGCAAGAACGTTAATGCTTCGACGGTAAATGAACTTTCTAAACACATTTCGCGGCCGGTTATTGCTGATCCTCGCGTTGCTCCTAATGGCAACGCTAGGCGTGCAATATTACCTGAATTTGCTCACACAACGTGACAGCGATCGGCTGCGCGATGAGCAGACGCGGGCACTAGTGACCGGCATAGCGCTTGGATCGAACGGCATCACTTCGCGAGAATATATGTCGGATTTCGTGCTGCGCGAAGATCAGCCTTTCTTTGACGAAGCCATAAAGGCACGCATCAAGGACATCATGGTGATCGACGAGGAATGGAAGATCGCCGACAGTTTGGACGAGAAGATCGGACCGCGATTCGACGCCGCCGGAAATGCCGTTTACACGGAGCTATCTGCGATCAAAGGCCTACCGCTACTTGCTGAAGCCGATCGAATTGGTAGCGACATTAAATACTTTCCGGTCGATCCAACCATTAATACAGCAACGTCCGAACTCGAGGCACACGCCATCCCGATCGAAACCAGCAAAGGCCGCTGGTACGTGGTCGTCATCCTAAAAAATGACAAAGACAAAGCCGCGTGGCGCGCCGCGCAGCCGCTTGTTTATACGCTCGGAGTGCTGCTCGTTTCGTCGCTGATCACGTTTTTGCTCGTGTTCAGGTTCACACGCCCAATTGCAGATCTGACGTCGGCGGCAAGGCATATTGCTGACGGCGATCTTTCGGTTCGCGTTGATGGTTCGAAGACAAATGAACTTGGCAGACTTGCGTTGAACTTCAACGAAATGACCGCCGAGCTTGAGAAAAAACGCGAGCTCGAAGCCCAATTGCAGCAAGCCGAAAAGAGCGCGGTCGTCGGCCGTCTCGGTTCCGCGATCGCTCACGAGATACGCAATCCGTTGAACTACATCAATCTGACGCTCGACCATTTGCGAAAGAAATTTGCACCTGAGGACGAAGAAAAGCGTGCGACGTTCGAGAAATTGACATCCCAGTTAAAAGACGAGGTCGCCCGCATTAACGGTCAGATATCTGATTTCCTGAACTATTCGAGGCCCGCGAATGCTGAACTGCGGCCGATCAGTGCCCGCGAGACGGTCGAGGGATCGCTTCGCATCGTCGAAGCTCAGGCTGCGGAATCGAACATCACCATCGGCATCATCGAGCACGAAGATGTTCCGCAAATACTTGGTGATCCTGAGTTTTTGCGGTCGGTGTTCAACAATCTGTTCATTAACGCAATTCAGGCTATGGAATCGACCGGCGGCCATCTCGGTATCAAGATCTTACCCGACGGCGACATGGTTCGGTTCGAGATCAGCGACACCGGCAGCGGAATCGCAGCGGAGAACGTCTCAAAGATATTCGAGCCGTACTTCTCCACAAAAGAAACCGGCACCGGCCTCGGCCTCGCCATCGTGCAGAAGATCGTCGAGGTTCATAATGGAACGATCACAGTCGAATCAACCGCAAGCAGCGGAACAAAGTTTTCGGTAAGATTACCGAAAGAAAACTAGCCACGAATGGCACGAATTACACCAATTTAGGAAGTCCGAATTTGTGTTATTCGTGAAATTCGTGGCAAAAAAAATCTATATGGCAAGAAAATCGATCCTCGTCGTCGATGACGAGAAGAATCAGCGGGAAATTTTGGAGACGATACTGTCGTCTGAGGGCTATGATGTGACGACGGCTTCGTCGGGCGAGGCGGCGATGAAGTTTGTCGCAGACCGGCATTTTGATCTCGTTTTGACCGACCTCAAAATGACCGGAATGAGTGGGCTTGATCTGCTGAAATCGCTGACCGATTTCGACAAATCGATAATCGTCATTCTGCTCACGGCGCACGGCTCGGTCGATTCGGCGGTTGACGCGATGCGTTTGGGTGCGTTCGAGTATCTGCAAAAACCGTATGACAGCGAAAAGCTGCTCGAAACGGTCGCTCGTGCTCTGCAAAAACTGACTGTACTCGACGCCGAGATCA
Organism: uncultured Acidobacteriota bacterium; assembly: GCA_937871585.1. Lineage (GTDB taxonomy): Bacteria > Acidobacteriota > Blastocatellia > Pyrinomonadales > Pyrinomonadaceae > OLB17. The sequence continues at coordinate 27,312 of CALMPJ010000131.1, forward strand.
TTTCCATTTCACCCGAAATGGACAAGGTCAAAAAGCTGATCGTAAAGATCGCGAAATCCAGCTCGACCGTCCTTATCCGCGGCGAAAGCGGCACCGGAAAAGAGCTGATCGCTCGCTCGATACACACTAATAGCCTGCGTTCGAGCGAAACGTTTCAAGCGGTCAATTGTGCGGCGATCAATGAAAATCTGCTCGAATCCGAGCTATTCGGCCATGAAAAAGGCTCGTTCACCGGCGCCGTTGCCGACAAGAAAGGATTGTTCGAGATCGCTCACAACGGCACGCTATTCCTTGACGAGATCGGCGAGCTCGACATTTCGCTGCAAGCCAAGATCCTACGGGCATTGCAGGAAAAACAGATCCGCCGTGTCGGCGGCACTCGCGAGATAAACGTCGATGTCCGCGTCGTGGCCGCAACCAATCGCGATCTGCTTCACATGGTTGATGAAAAACGATTCCGAGAAGACCTCTATTATCGCCTAAACGTTTTGTCAATAGAGCTTCCAGCCCTTCGCGAACGCCGCACCGACATTCCGGTCCTTATTGACTACTTCGTCAAGAAACACACTCGAGGCAGCAGCCGAACGCTCAAGATCGATCCGGCGACGCGAAACGTCCTGGAAAATTACGACTATCCGGGCAACGTTCGCCAACTCGAATCAGCTCTCGAACGAGCAATACTTCTGTGTGAGAACGACATCGTAACCAATGAAGATCTCCCGCCCGAAATGCTCGGTGGCGGACGTATAGCAGCCGCTACAGCCGCGTCAAATCCCGCAGCCGGCGATCAATTCGTCCTGCCGCCCGAAGGCGTCAATTTCGAAGACGTCGAACGCAGCCTGATAATGCAGGCGATGGAGCGAACCGACAACAACATCACTAAGTCGGCCAAACTCCTTGGCCTGACGTTCCGAACTTTGCAGTATCGGCTTGAAAAGTTTGGGTTCAAGAAGGATGAAGTTGGCGGAACCGAAGAAACTGACGAATCGTAATTACGACGGGATATTGATAGACAATCTTGTCGATCATGTCTATCCTGATTGAGAATTCTCGTTCTGGAGAAACGCGATGGAATGGTTCTCGACATTAACACTCGCTCTTGGTTCCGCGTGGACCAGCGGCATCAATTTGTACGCGACGGTTGCTGTGCTTGGCGCTTTGCAAAAGTTTGGCGCGACAAAGCTGCCGGGTGGGCTTGATGTGCTGGATAACTGGTGGATAATCGGCTTTGCGGCGGGGCTGTATTTGGTCGAGTTTTTCGCGGACAAAATACCCTACGTCGATACCGTTTGGGATGTCGTCCATACATTCATTCGCATTCCGGCGGGCGTGGTCGTTGCATATTCGGCGACAAATGAAATGGACCCGTCGTTCTACATTCCGGCCGCTCTTCTTGGCGGCGGCTTGACTGCAGCTGCTCATACGACAAAATCCGCACTGCGTGTTGGTGCAAATCTTTCGCCCGAACCGGTCTCTAACTGGGCACTCTCCATTGTCGAAGATGTGATCGCATTTGTCGGCGCATTGCTGGCGGTCTTCGCTCCGATCATCATCGCCGGCGTTCTTGCGATCTTTGTTTTGGCGTTCTTTTACTTTTTTCCAAAGATATTCCGTGCCGTCCGGAGAATGCTCCGAGCGATCAAGGCGTTTTTCGCGGGCGAGAAGTATGACGAGGCTGCTCTGAGATGATCCGGATCGCACTCAGACTTCTCGCGGTCTTATTCTTCGCCGCATGTGTCTATTTCTACCTTCAGGAACAAGGCGACAGATCACTGGTCGCGTTTGTGTTTGGCGTTGCAGCCTTGTTTCTGGACTATCGCTTTACGATCAAAAGCCGTATGGCGGCCCGTGCCGCAAACGAAGAAGCTAACGAATAATGGCTCGTATCGTCCTCTCAACAATGGGCAGTCTCGGCGATCTTCATCCGATGATCGCTCTCGGGCTCGAGCTGAGGCGACGCGGACATTCGGCACTCATTAATTCTTGGTCAGGATATCGCGAGAAGGTCGAGTCGCTCGGCCTCGAGTTCGCATCGCTGCGGCCCGACGTCGACATCGACGACCGCGAGCTTCATGCCCGTGCAATGGACGCCTCAAAGGGTCCAGAGTTCGTTATCAAAGAACTGATCTTGCCGAACATTCAGGCGATGTACGACGACGTTATGGCTGCGACCGACGGAGCCGATGTGCTGATCAACGGAGAGATCGTTTACGTCGGCGATGCCGTTGCTCAAACCCGCGATATCAAATGGATCTCGTCCGGTCTTGCTCCGCTGGCGATGTTCTCGTCGCACGACCCAAATGTTTATCCGCAGGCGAGTTGGGTCTTTGACTTCCTAAGGCCGCTGCCCGTGGCATTTCACGATGCGTTGTTCGGACTAATGCGGTGGACGATCCGCGATTGGTTTGAGCCGTACCAAAAGTTTCGCAAAGAACTCGGCCTCAGCGAAGATCACGATCCGGTTTTTATCGACAAATTCTCGCCGCTGCTGCATTTGGCGATGTTCTCGCGTGCCCTCGGCGAACCGCAGCCTGACTGGCCGAAGCAAACGGTTCAGACCGGTGCGTGTTTCTTTGACGAAAGCGAAACTTGCGAGCTTTCGCCCGAATTGGCTGCATTTCTCGACAGTGGCGAACCGCCGATCGTCTTCACGCTTGGCTCGGCAGCGGTGCTCGACGCTCGCGATTTCTTTGATGAAAGCGTTGCGGCAGCAAGGTCGTTGGGCAAACGTGCCGTCGTCCTCTATGGACGCGATTGCCCTCGCCCAAAGGGTTTGTCAGACGAGATCGTCGGCTTTGAGTACGCACCGTTCTCGCAGCTCTTCCCGCGTTCATCGTGCGTTGTTCATCAAGCCGGCGTTGGCACCACACACCAAGTCCTTCGGGCCGGCGTTCCTGCGGTTATCGTGCCGTTCAGTCACGACCAACCTGATAACGCTGCCCGATGTCGTCGGCAAGGAGCGGCAGTCATCGTCAGCAGAAACAGCTACAACAGACGAACTGCCGCCGAAGCGATCAAACAGATCCTTTCGGAACCAAGATACCGTGAGAACGCGTCGCGCCTTGCATCCATCGTCGCTCAGGAAAACGGCATCTCAACCGCGTGCGATGCGGTCGAAAATGTTTTGAATACTGATCGATAGACGCTAAACTGTTTCCAAATATGCGAATAACGAAATTCCTTTTGATCTTCTCGATCTTCACTATTTCTGCGGCTAGTTTGTCAGCACAAATGTCTCGCAAGCCGACGCCGACGCGGGAGCCGACCGGAGCAATGGCGGCGAAGCCTGCTTCGAACAAGAATTCATTGCCGAAGATCGCGTCGCAGGCAGATTTCGATTCGATGGCACGCGTTTATCACCGCGGGACGCCGTATGCGATGCCGCATGTGATGTTCATCATCGACCGGCGTTCGAACAATAAGATCTATTTCGTAAATTCGCAAAAGTACCGTTTTCACAAGGATTTCTTGCTCGCGAACTACCTGATTCCGCGTGGCAGCGAAATATTTAAGGCCGTCTATCAGGACCTCGATCGCCGGTTCATGGTCGGCACGATCGCATGGCAAGCTCCGGTCGAGAAATTCACTTGGGAACTTTGGGAAGGCGATATGGCCTCGACCGAGTTGATCAAGATGGCGGACAAAACAATCAATGCGGCGTTCTTCAAGAAAGCCCATTACAAACCGAATTCGCTTCGTCAAGAGGATGCCTCGGCAAACATCGGTCTCGAACGAATAACTCAGAACGACCTAAACAAGAATCAAGTCTATTTGCCGCTAAACACCGGCAAGGCCGTCGGACGTCTGCACATAATCGATAAGCTGGATGACACCGTCGAGATCGGCGACAACGAGATCCTAGTGCTGAAAGAACTGCCGCTTACGCTGCCACCGGTTCGAGGTATTATTGTCGCAAAGCCCTCATCACCACTTTCGCATGTGAACATTCTCGCGAAGGGCTGGAACATCCCGAACATTTACATCAAAGACGCGGACAGACTGTTCAAGTCACTCGACACGTACTGGATCGAGCTTGACGCGTCGATGACCGATTACAAGATCGCGCAAGTCACCGAATCGAGAAAGATAATCCAGCCGCCTGACGAAGTAATTCCGCCCGCCGATCTTAAAGCAACGGCATTGATGCCACTTGGCAAGATGCGAAAAGCGGACAGCATTCGATACGGCTCGAAATCCGCGAATCTCGGCGAGATGATCTTCCGCAAGATTCCGGGCATTTCGATACCTGACGGGTTTACGGTGCCGTACCACTGGTACGACGAGTTTATGAAGGCCAACAAGTTCTACGATGTGATCATCGACCTCCAGGATCAGAACGATTTTGTCCACAATCCGCGATTCCGCCGTCAAAAGCTCGACGAATTTCGGGCGTCGATAATGAACGGCAAGTTTGACGCGGACCTTCGCTCAAAGATCATCGCCCAATGGAAAACGCAGCTCGGCGGCAAGCCCGTGTTTGTTCGCAGCTCGTCAAATAGCGAGGACCTGCCCAATTTCAGCGGTGCCGGACTCTATTCGAGCGAAGCGAATGTTGTTGATGAGGAAAAGCTCATTCGTGGCGTCAAAAAAGTGTGGGCGTCGATCTGGAATTTTCAGGCATACGAGGCTCGTGTCCGAAATTACGTCAGCCAAAACGACGTTTACATGGCAGCAATGATCCAAGTCGGCGTCGATATGCAGAAGGGCGGTGTGATGATCTCAAAAGATCCGTTCGACCCAAAAAGCGTCGGCTCCGTCTATATCAGTGCCGTTTGCGGCCACAATTCGATCGTCGTCAATAATTCGGGCCTTCCTGAGCAAGTTCTGTTCAATCCGCGATCAAAAGCCGTGGTCGTGATGACGCTGTCCGATCAGACGAACTCGCTTCGGTTCAACGCCGGTGGCGACTTGGTCGAGACCGCCGACACTTGCGCAGGTGCCAACAAACGCATCCTGACCGACACCGAGGCCCGCAATCTCGCATCGATCGCCCAACGCATCAAAGTCGCTTTCGGCAACAAGGCCGACCAGGACATCGAATGGGGAATCATGAACGGCAAGATCTACATCGTCCAATCGCGGCCCTATATCGATAAAAAGGACTGATCGGTAATTTTCCGCTTTGTTCGGTTACGAAGAGAGTGTCTGAAAAGTCATTTTCCTGACTATTGACCCTTACAACCGCTGAAGTGTTGCCCGTGCGACGCGTCTGGTGTCCGGAACGTGTCCGCCCGCTGTCCGCCGCGTGTCCGCTCAGCTCGCCGGACACGCAAGTCATTGTCTTTGTTAGACTTATACCAATGAACCGTTCTTTCTTTGCCCGAATTCAAAAAAAGATTGTCAAAGACCAAATCGTGACTAATTGTCACAGCTATTGAGTATTGTATCATAGATAACATTTGATTCGTAGCATTATTTTTACCGAGCAAAGAAAAAGGCCTTCCCGGATCACTTTCCAGACAGTCTCTTTTTTTATTCGCCGAGTTTTATTGATCCGCGGTCGATTGTTATTCTTTTTGGGTTCCCAAATTACAAGGATGCCTGCCGGTAATTGCATTTCGAGAACGTTGTTTGTTCTAAGGGTCGCGAGTGAATCTCTTGCGATTCTCTTACTTATTTGCATTCTCACGGCTCTTAATTTCGCGCAGTTCCAGTTCGATTCCTACACGACCGACAATGGCCTGCCGCAAAATGGCGTAAGGCAAATGGTTCAAACGGATGACGGCTATTTATGGTTTACCACGTTCGACGGACTGGTCAGATTCGATGGAGTCACTTTCACGGTTTTCGACCGGAACAACACGCCGTCGATCAAGAGCAATCGGTTCACGAATCTCACAAAATTACCGGATGGTTCGCTCGTCGCAGGAATCGAGGACGGCGGGCTAACGGTTTTCCGCGATGGGGTTTTCAAATCGTTTACAACAACAGAGGGTCTGCCCTCCAATACGGTAATGACGTTTCGCACCGACGCGAACGGCGAATTCTACGTTGTTACGAACAACGGAAACGCCTATCTTCGAGGCGATCAGGTGGTTCCTTTTGCTGACGCTCATCTTCCCGACAATAGCTTTACACTGCTAAGTCCGAGCGGAACCCGCTGGAGTTACGCAAAGGGCGAAGTCAGGCAGCGTGCGAGCGACGGACGCGAATTCGTCTATCCGATCAAGGTAGATTACTTTAACGAACGGCTAAGCGGAGTTTCCCGATTCGAGGATAGCAAGGGACAACTTTGGTTCGGTGATCGGTCAGGAGTGTACATCCTGAAAGACGGTGAGACTCGTAAACTCACCGCCGAAGATGGTGTTCCGCTCGGTACGCTGCTTCGCCCGAATGCCGAAGACGATCAAGGAGCTATCTGGTTCGCAACGGGCTGGGGAGATCTGCCTAGGTTAGGAGCGGTTCGTTACCACGAAGGTAAGTTCTCGGTCCTGGGAAAGGAAACCGGTCTGTCGGATCTGAACATCAGCCAGCTGTTTCGGGATAGCGAAGGCACGATCTGGGCCGCTACGGATAAGGGGCTAAATCACCTTCGGAGGCAATTGTTCACCGGTTATTCGACTGAGAGCGGCCTCGTTCACGGCGAGGTCTATCCGCTGCTACAGGGTCGCGATGGAGTAGTTTACATCGGGACAACTCGTGGCCTTAGCACCCACCGCGATGGCAAATTCAGCATCGTCGACATCAAGAACGAGATCGGCGACCCTCCCTCGGTGACATCGCTCTTTGAAGACGAGAAAGGCCGTTTGTGGATCGGTGCCGTAGGTAACCTTCACATTTACGAGAATAATGTTCTTCGTTCGGTGCCCGGCTTCGCCGGCCTGACTGTTTGGGCGATCGAGAAGGATCAAAACGGAGATCTCTGGATAGGCTCTGGCCGAGGGCTATTCAAAATGAAGGGTGAGGAGATCGCCGCCAAGTTCTCTGTTGCCGACGGGCTACCGAGCGACGATGTAAATGTGATCTATCCGGACAGTCGCGGAGGCCTGTGGTTCGGAACGCAAGGCGGCGTCGCACGATACGAACAAGGATCGTTCACGAGACTCACGACTGTGGACGGCTTGGCTAGTGATCGGGTTCGGTCGATATATGAGACCTCGGACGGCGTTCTTTGGTTTGGGACCTACGACGGCGGACTCTCGCGGTATGCGAACGGAAGTTTCTTCAACTTTGCGGTCGCGAACGGCCTGTTCAACAACGGTGTGTTCAAGATCCTCGAGGATGAAAAGTCCAACTTTTGGATCAGTTGTAATCGCGGCATCTATCGCGTCAGTCGCGATCAACTCGAAGATGTGGTCGCAGGCCGGCGTTCGCGCGTCGAGTCTGTTTCGTACGGACGAGCTGACGGGATGCTAAGCACCGAGGCGAATGGCGGAAGGCAGCCCGCAGCCATAAGGACCACGGACGGAAAATTCTGGTTCCCGACTCAGGAAGGTGTAGCGATCGTTGACCCGACGAAACTGGAATCGAATCTAAAGCCGCCAAAGGTACAGATAGAACGCATAGCCGTTGACCGACAATTGGTCGATCCTCGCACCGACGTATCGGTTCGCTCCGACGATGAGAATCTTGAGATCAGCTTTACCGGCATCACCTTCGTAAAACCCGAGCAGGTGAAGTTTCGCTATCGGATCGAAGGACTTTCGGACGATTGGACCGATGTAGGATCGCGACGTGACGTCTATTTTCCTTCGTTGCCGGCTGGAAACTATATATTCCACGTTATCGCCGGCAATTCCGACGGTATTTGGGATGAGCAAGGAGCGAGGTTGAATATTGTCGTCAAAGCTCCGTTCTGGAAAACAAATTGGTTTATGGCAATTATTGCGATAGTTGCTTTTGTTTTCGTTTTCGCGAGTTTTAGGTTACGGGAACGTCGGCTTGAACAACGCGCAGAGATGCAGCGAGATTTTTCACGACGACTTATCGCTTCGCAAGAAGGCGAGAGAAAACGCATCGCAGCCGAACTGCACGATTCGCTTGGTCAATATCTGCTTGCGATAAAGAATTGGGCCGCGTTCGGCCTCAAGAGCGTGCCGGAGGACGATGCTGCACGTGAGTATCTAAATGAAGTGTCGGATACATCGTCTCTTGCGATCACCGAAGTTCGACAGATCGCGCATGACCTTCGTCCGTACCAACTCGAGCGTCTCGGCCTGACAAACACGCTGCGACAGATGCTCAAGAACATAGAGACGACTTCGACGATAATGTTCGAATCTCAGATAGACGAGGTCGATGGTGTTTTGAGCAAAGAGAACGAGATCGTTCTGTACCGCGTTGTTCAGGAGTGTGTTAGCAACGTGATCAAACACAGCGAAGCGACGAACGCGGTCGTAACATTAACCGCGACCGATCACGGAGCCGAGTTCATATGTAGCGACGATGGAAAAGGCTTCGATGTCGAGGCGGCAAAAGGCTCGGCTTCGAGCGGCCTCGGTCTCGACAGTATCGTCGAGCGTGCGGCGATACTCGGTGGTGATCTCAAGATCGAATCCGAGAATGGAAAAGGGACGAAATTCGTTTTGTCTATCAACCGAGCATGAGCGATAAGATCAAAGTCCTGATCGTTGATGACCACCCGATCTTTCGGCGTGGCCTTTATGCCGTGATTTCTGCCGATGAATCGATCGAGATAGTCGGCGAAGCTGATTCCGGTGACGTCGCGCTCGATGAGATCCTCAGGCTTGAGCCGGATGTTGCCATTCTCGATGTGAATATGCCGTTACTCGACGGTCTGGGTGCGGCTCGCGAAATTCAGAAGAAGAATCTGCCGACGACTCCGATCTTCCTTACGATGCACGCTGATGAAGCGATCTTTAACGCCGCCGTCGAGGCCGATGTAAAGGGTTTTGTTATAAAGGATGCAGCCGCAACCGACATAGTCGTTTGTATCAAAGCCGTTGCTGACGGAAAGACGTTTTACAGCAGCGAACTCGTTGAGTTTGCCAATAATCGCCGCCTCGGCCAACGTTCTCCGATCGACGAGTTAACCGAATCCGAACGCCGCATTCTAAGACTCGTTGGCGAAGGCCTCTCAACCAAAGCCATTGCCGAACAGCTTTTCATTAGTACCCGCACGGTCGATCACCACCGAGCAAACATTGCAGGAAAGCTCAGCCTATCCGGCAAGAACGCCCTTTTTGCCTTCGCCACAGCGAACAAACTCGTCATCTAGAAATCCTACTCAAAATAGGTAGTACTACCGATGTGCGGCCTCGTACTCGATTGCTAATCTCATCTTTGTCCAATTCCAGATAAGAGAGATGAGTAAGCGTATGTCCGTCCTGATCGTTGACGACAATCCTATTATCCGCCATGCGATCCGCCGCTTTATTGGCGAATTCGCGGGCGAGATAAATGAATGCTCTGACGGTAGCGTGGCGTTCGACGCCTATCGAAAGCACGCTCCTGACCTCGTGTTGATGGACATCGAGATGCCCGGAAAAGACGGCATTTCCGCTACGCGGGAGATCTGCGACTGCTTCCCTGGCGCACATGTGGTCATGGTCACCGATCACGACAGCAGCGAGATGCGTGTAGCGGCCACGGACGCCGGTGCAAAAGACCTTATCGGAAAGGAGAATTTGCTCGCCCTCCAGAGCCTGTTCGTTCAGCCGTCCGCTATTCGATCGTTAGGAGTTGAGAGATGAGAAAGCACGTATTCATAGCCCTGACCGCATTTTTTTGCCTTGCTGTTTCAGCAAACGCTGCTACGCTGACTGTCACGAAAACCGCCGACACTAACGATGGCGTCTGCGATTCTGACTGTTCGTTGCGGGAGGCGATAGCCGTTTCACTATCGGGCGACTCGATCGTCTTCGCATCGCCGCTGTTCGATACCCAACAGCGGATCACGTTGGCGAACCAACTCTACGTGTCTAGCAAGACGCTGACAATCACGGGTCGCGGTTCGCTTACTGAGATCTCCGGAAATGACTCGACGCGAATCTTTCAAACCGACGGCACTCTCACGCTCAACGATATGCACCTGATCAGCGGTCGAACAGGTACCACTGGAAACCCGAGCAATGGATATGGCGGCGGCATTCTCAACAACGGAACTCTCACCGTCAACCGATGTCAGATACTCTTCTGCACGACCGCAGGTGGCGTAACGGGGTATGGCGGCGCCATCCATAATATTGTAGGGAAGTACGCGACTATCAATCAGAGTTACCTCGGATTCAACTCGCTGAACAGCAGTGCCGGCTATGGCGCCGCTATCTCGAACGAAGGTGGCTTAGTGCTGATGAACAGCGTAGTCGGAAGTAACGCAGGAAATTCGCCGTTCGGCAATCGCGGTGTCGGCGTCTACAACAACCCCAGCGGAACGATGGAGATCATCGGCAGTACGATCTTCTCAAATACGGCAAACAGAACGGACAGTTTACAGAATCTCGGCGGCGGCATCTTCAATGAGGGTCTGGTTGTGATGTCCAACTCGACTGTGTCATCAAACAGCGTCCGACTGGCGAGCTTTGGTAGCACCACGGGCCGAGGCGGCGGCATTTACAACACCTCGGGCTCAAATCGGCTAAGGATGACCAATTGCACCGTCGCACAAAACTTCGCCGAGAACAGTGGCAGCGGCATCTGGAGCGATTCCAGCATAATGCTCGCCAACACGATCGTGTCGGAAAACTCCGGCCCGATCAACGCGATCATTCCGTTCGGTTCTTCGATCAATAGCAGCTATACGTCATCGACAGGTTCCGGGCTGCTCCCGCTCGCAGAGAACGGCGGTCCTACGCCGACGTACGCATTATCGCTTTCGTCACCGGCCCGCAACGCCGGCAGTAACTGCTCGCTCACCGACAACGGCTGCGGCACGAATCACCCTGCTTTATCAACCGATCAACGGGGCAACGCATTTCCGCGACGAACTGGGACAAACGTCGACATCGGCTCGTTCGAGTACACGCCCTTCGTCACGAATTCCAATAGCAGCGGTGCGGGCAGTCTTTCTCAATTGATCGCAGACGCGACTCCCGGCGACACGATCCTTTTCGAAACTGCATTCTTTAGCACACCGCGCACGATCACCGGCTTGTTTAGCATCAACAAAAATCTGACCATCGTCGGACCGGGCGCAGATCTTTTGACCATCGATGGCAACAACAGCGGTCGTCTATTGAGCGTCACCGGCGGTGCGACGGTCGATCTGAGCGGAATAAGATTTACGCGGGGCAGAGTTGTTCCGCCGGATGCTTCGGGAGCCGGGATCGTTGTTTTCTCCGCATCGACATTGAACGCGAGCAATATCGTCGTTGACAACTGTTCTGCTCCTAATGCCGACGGCGGCGGCTTTTTCGTTGACGGCACGCTAAATTTAATTGACTCGACAGTTGAAAATAACAGCGCGAGTGGCAGTGCCGGGATCTACGTCGAATTTGATCGAACGGCGACGCTCACCCGCACGACCGTCCGTAATAATACGGCAACAGGCAGTTCGGGAGGAATGGGCAACAACGGAACGCTCAATTTTTACAATTCGACCTTGAGTGGCAATACCGCACCACTCGGCGGAGGCATGGGCAATGGCGGTTTTGCCAACTTTGCCAATTCGACGATCAGCGGCAATCGCGCGACGAGCAATAAGGGCGGCGGCATCTATAACAATACCGACGCTACCGTTCATCTGCTCAATACGACGGTCACGAACAATCAGGCGGACGGTTTCGCCGCCGCGGGGATTTGGAACGAGAATTCCACCCCAACAACGGTTCGCGCTCGGAACACTATTATCGCAGGTAACATTAGCGGCAATGGCAATCCGATCGATTTCACCGGCGGTCTCACCAATCTAGGCAACAATCTGATCAACAATGCCAATCCGGGCCTCGCCCCGCTTGGCAATTACGGCGGTCCGACAGCGACTCATGCTTTGCTGCAATCGTCTCCAGCTCTGAATGCGGGCGACAATTGTGTCTTAACAGCGAACACCTGCGGCGTCGCGCATGACGCTTATGGGCTCGATCAACGAGGTTCAAATGCTCTGCGGCTGATCGGCGCAAATGTTGATATCGGTTCATTCGAACGGAATATCTCGTTCACGCCGGCGACGCTGCCGAGCAGTATTCAGAACTATACCTACAATCAACAGGTGACATCGACCAGACTTTCCGGATTTGCTGACGGAAATTTGGCTCCGTTTACTTATTCGGTCATATCAGGCTCCCTGCCGCCTGGACTCGCGCTTAACACATCGACAGGTGCGATAACCGGCTCTTTGACCCAGACCGGAGCATTTCCCTTTACGATCAAGGTCGTCGATACCGATGGCATTGCGGGAGTTCAGGCATATAGCATTCAGGTCTTTGGGCCGACATCGGCAAATGTCACGATTTCGGGCCGCGTTTTGACCACCGAGGGCATTAGCCTTCGAAATGCCACCGTGCATCTCACGGACTCTGAGGGTAGAGTCAGGACGTCTCGAAGCTCGTCGTTTGGCTACTATCGTTTTGAAGACGTCGAGGCCGGACGAACGTACGTGATCGCAGTTAATTCAAAGCGATTCACGTTCACGCCCCGCATACTGACCGTGACTGAAGAACTGTCAAATGTCGATCTAATCGCCCAGAACTCGCCAGAATTGCTGCGTTAGTGGCATACTAGTCGAGTATGAAGTTTAAGTTTCTGGCGATCCTAAGCCTGTTTGCCGCTGCATGTAGCAGTGCTCCAAGGCCTGTTCAGCAGAATGCGAATTCTGCTGCAACGGCTGACAAACCTCAGTCGGTGCTTGCACATTCCGGCGAACCTACGCCTTCAACATCCGGCGAAAAGCCAAAGTGGACACAGAGTGGCGAGCCGATCGACACGTCGAAATTCGATGCGGCGATCGTAGCGTCGGACCGAGCATTGAACACCAAACCGGGCGATGAATCGCTCAAGAAGGCGGCTGCAAAGGCATACTTCGATCGCGGTTTTGCTCTTACCGAAGCCCGTCAATATGCTTCGGCACTCGGCGATTACCGAAAAGCGTTGAAGCTAAACCCGAATGACCCCGAATCCAAAAAATGGATCGACCAGATCATCAAGATCTACGACGGTATCGGTAAATCGTATCCGAAAGAAGGCGAAGAACCTCCGGCACTGCCGTTCACTAAGGCAAAGTAACAATGAAAAAGCTCATTTTCCTGTCCGTTTTCATCGGCATATTTGTATTTGCATCAACCGAGGCCAACGCCCAGAAACCGACTCGTATCACCTTTGCAAAAGGCGCAACCGAAAAGGTTGTGTCAGGTTCGATGACCGGCTTTGGGTCGAAACGTGTCTATGTGATCAAGGTAAAGTCCGGTCAAACTCTAACGACCGAGAACTCCGGCGACAACTACATCACCATTTCGATCAAGGCTCCAAAAGGCTCAACCTACGAGCCTGACCTTGCCGCCAACTGTCATGACCAGCATGAGGTCGCTCCAACGGCCGCAGGTGACTACATCATTACCGTGACCGAATGCCAAAAAGCCGACCCATGGCGTGGCAGCTTCAAGTTCAAAGTCAAAGTAAACTAATTGATCGAAGATCACTTATCTGTCTCACTTTTGTCGATAATCCCGACAAAGTGAGACAGTCTATGTCATTTGTTTGCAGCAATTGCGGCGAAAAAGTGTCTCACTTTCAAAACTAAGTCACGTTTTTGACGTTATCTGTCTCACTTTCGCGTAAATGCACTCATTACAACAGTTACGTTTGTTTAGGTCGCGTTTTCCCCGGTTCCGATGAGATTCGGATCGTCGTCAAACACGTTATCTGTTCCCGAACGTTCCACTTTTCTGTCAAAGTGGAACAGCTTATGTCGTGTGTTTTCAGCAACTTACGAGAAAAAAGTGTTCCACTCTAAAAACATATACACGCTTTTGGTATTATCTGTTCCCGAATCGCGTAAAGCCTGTGTCTGCAACAGTTTAAGCTGTTCCGCTTTTGCGGTGAGTTGTCAAAGATCTTGCCACTTTTGCAGCTACCATGAAAGAATGTATCATATATGCAATTACGAGTCAAGAAAAACGTACGACAGGCTGCCTAGCCTGTCGGTCTTATTTTCACCGCGGGAAAAGCGGAAATTAGCCCAATGCGAAGCGAGCGTAGCGTCGGGAGAGCGGTCGCCCCACGTTGCTCCGTTCCCGCAGGGAACGCGGATACCCCCATTGCGTTACGGCACACCTACGGCGTGCGACGTTTCGCCCATGCCGTCAACCCGAGGCAGCGGCCTTAAGGACTTTGCCACGGGCTAATTTCCATATCGCCTGCGGCGAACCGCCACCCGACATAAGATCCTCCTCTGTCCAGATGCCTAGCATCTGACCATTTTCGTTCGACGATCCACGACGAAAAACTCCGAACAAAAAATAACAGGCAATCGTTTTCAAAAACTAGGCATCAGAGCCGTTAATGGAATCCATAAGCAATCGTTAACCGCTTTGCGATTTCAAAGGAAAGCGCGTACTATCGCTTATCCTCAAAAATTGAAACTAAAAGAGCCGACACCGCAGCACTATCGCGGCAAAAGCCAAGACCAAAGAACCAAGGAGTCTAAAATGACCAAACGAGCTATCTTGATCGTCTTTGCCATCACAGCACTAGCTGCTGCGAGTCACGCGCAAGCCAAGGCCGAACTCGTCCGGCAGCTAGTCCAACTGACCTATAAAAGCCATCCGACGATCTCAACAGAGGAGAGAAGTGCCACACTTCCAAAAGACCCGCAAACGACCTCGATTACAAAGGAAAGCAATGCCGGCATTATCACCACGGCACTCGAATCAAACAAAGGTTTAACGCCCGACCAAAAGACATTCGTCACGGCGCATATCGACGACATCAGCAAGATGATCGACGAAAAAATGGCTGCAATTCGAGACAAACGATACGATTTCGATGGGTGGATAAAAGAGGGCCTGAAAGCGTCGTACACTGCGAAATACACGACGGTCGAGCTCAAAACCGCGGTCGCATATTTCAACGGACAGGATGGGAAGCAGACTTTGAACTTTCTTCGTCTCGAAGTGATCGAGCGACTAATGGCTGCGGGGCCAAAAGCCGGGGAGTACAAGGTGGAATACACGCCTCAAGACCGCGCGTCGTATCAAAACTACAAGACGACTGCGGCAGGAAAAAAGTTCCTCAAGATATTTTTGGACGACACAGAGGCGTATGTGAACGAAAGATCAAAAAAAGCATTCGAAGCGATGTGGGCCGACACATTTGCGGTGCTCGACGAAGCTGAGATCAACAAGATGATAGATAAGTTTGTTGCCGAAAGGTACAAAAAATAAGACCAAAACTAGGGAGAAACTACTTGAATATGATCAAGAAAATCAATTTCGTGCTGCTTGCGGTTATGGCCGTCAGCTTATTTTCGATGGCTTGCGTCGATAACAAAAAGATCGAAGAGGCGAACAAACTCGTCGAGTCGGCGAACAAGAAATCGAATGACGCCAAGCCGTTGCTGACCAAGGCCGGCGAGGCATTCACCAAAGCCAATGACGGCATGGAAGATTACGAGGAGACCAAGACCAAACACGAGGCTGCGCTGAAAGCTTCAATGGGCGATTACGACAAGGTCATCGAGCTCTACAAAGGTTCATCGGCCGATTTCACCGGTGCAGCCAAATTGAGCGATGATGCGGATTTCAAATCGTACTATGAGGCGAGTGCCAAAGAGATGGACAACCTCGCGGCAATGACGACGCAGAGCAAGAGCCTGGTTCAGGCGTTTGTCGAGAGCAAATCCATCGAGGACTACAGCAAGAAACTCGACGAGATAAAAGGCAAAATAGACGCTCTTAAGAAAGAAGGCGACACCCTGACCGCAAACGCCAAAAAGCTCGAAGAAGCAGTGAAGTCAAAGAGTAAGTAGAGTCCGATACAAAACATCTCCCACAAAATAATCCTATGAAACCGCTGTTTATACTCGTCACGATCATAGCCATCGCCCATCTTGGGATAAGTGCCCAGGATTTCAACAACGTTACGAAAGAGTACACTTTCGTCTCGCAGACCGATGCAAAGACCGAGACCACGCGTACGCATCGGCGTGTGCTGTGTGATTATCAACCGACAGGACTCTGGGTGCGGCGTGGAGAGCGGTTCTCCGTTCAAGTCACGGACCTCGATCCCAACTACAAGCTGTCAACAATGATCGGTTTCAAGCCGATGTGGTCAAAAGTGAACAGCACACAGGAGAATGAGCTTCGTAATGGAGCAAACAGCATTACCGCAACCAAAGACGGCATTCTCTCGTTCATATTCGTAAAGCGTAACGGCTACGACACCGAGCCCGTGACGGTTGACGTCAAGGTGACCGGCGGCAAAGCGATCCCGTTATATGTTTCCGGCCAGACCGAAGACGAAGACTGGGAAAAGGCCGTCGCGAAAATGGAAGACACTTATGTTCAGCTAGTTTCGGACAGGGTTCTCATCACCCTGCCGTCAAGAGATTACAAGCTGTCTCCGATCGAAGATGTCGAGGCGATGTTTGAGACTGTTCATAAAATGCTCGATCTCGACGATCAGCTCGCCGGTTTTGACGATTCTGCGCCTGAGAATATGCGGACTCGCAACCGTATCAATTACCTTGTGGACGTTTACACTCCGCGGCCTGAGTCGGACAAGTATTACGCATATGCTTCTGAGTACTTCATTGGGATGAAGCGTGACAATTTCACAGCGTTAACACGAGACCTCGGAACGGAATGGGGCTATTGGCACGAGACCGGACACACATATCAGCAGCGAAGCTGGATGTTCGGTGCGATCGTCGAGGTTCAGGTCAATATGTTTTCGCTGTACGTACAGGAGAAATTCGGCCTGCCGTCGAAACTCAACGATAAAGAAAGCAGCAATGCCGTTTCGTCATTTGAAATGGCACGCCGATATATGGCCGATCCGAACCGGAATTACATGGTCATCAATCCGGCGAATTATGGTGAGTTCTTTACCAAACTGGTGATGTTCCACCAGCTAAAGTCGGTTTACGGTTGGAATACCTTCACCCGACTGCATAAGGAGTTTCGAAAGAAGCCATTGGGGAATTACACGGACGCTGAAAAGGCGAATCAGTTCGTCTATATGATGTGTTTTGTAACCAAGAACGACCTTGTCCCGTTCTTCAAAAAATGGGGTCTGAACATCGATGCGGCGACTTCGCAGAAAATTACTGCCATGCATCTGCCGCTGCCAAAGACCGATCCTTCGACGATCTTCAAGTAAACTACTATGAAAAAATACCTATACATCATACTCGCTCTTGTTGTGCTAGCTTTTCCGGCTGCCGCACAGAATGCTGTTCTGAATGCCCAGCAGCTCGGCAATCTGGTCGTCGGATTGAAAGGTGCATTGAAGGAAAACCTCGCGCCGATTGCGAATGGCCAGGCGAGTTATACGGCGATCACGCAGCGTTGGGATGCTCGGCGTGATCTAAGCGGAAAGTCGAAGAAGCAAGTGATCGATCTGCTCTACACGGATGTCGAAGCCGTCATAAAGAGCCCGGCGATCCGCTATCAAGTAAATCAAGTATTTGCGTTGTACGACCGGATGCCCGACAGTCAGTTTTCCGCCAAGACAAGTTTCAAGGATCCACGCGATGGAGAGCTTTATGGCATTAAGAAGCTTGGCAATCGGACCTGGATGAACGAAAACCTGCGTTATGACATGGGTAATGATTCGATCTGCTACGACGATGACGGCGAAAATTGCGCGGAACTGGGAATGCTCTACACCTTTAATGGAGCGATGAAGGCCTGCCCAACAGGCTGGCGTCTACCGTCGGACAGCGACTGGATGGACCTGGAGAATGCTCTCGGGATGCCGCAGAACCAGTTGATGATCGATGGTTACAGTACTACGAGAGGATATCGCGAAGGCCTGATGCTGCAGGTTGGCGGGACGTCCGAGCTTAACTTCAAGATCTCCGGATTTGCTACATCGGACGCTGAAGGTTATTCATTCGACGGACGCGGCAATGATCGTCCACGTTCCTATTTCTGGACCTCGACCGCGAAAAATATAAATGGCCAACGCAACGTATACCGCCGCCGCATCGAGGCCAACAGCGGTATGGTCTACCGTTTTGCCAATCCGGCCGAAGGCTATCTGGTTTCGGTACGCTGTGTGCAGTAGCTTTCAAGCCAACGTTGTAAACAAGATCTTGCCAAAAGTCGGCCCAACTATGATCGATCCTAAATTTCAAACCAAGGACTGGAAAAAATTATGAAAAACCAAGCCCAAATCAAAATTTATTCAGTTTTCAATTTAATTCTACTAATGGCAATTTTTGTCGTGGCGGTCGCCGGACAAAACACGGATGAGATCGAGGTTGAGACAGTTGAATTGGCACGAGGCGTGGGGATGAATTTTGTCACCATTCCGGCAGGTGAGTTTTTGATGGGATCGAACAAGGAAGCGCCCAATGTTGCGCCAGCCCATAAAGTAACGATCAGCCGGGATTTTGGGATGGGACAAACCGAAGTTACACAGGCACAGTGGACAGCACTGATGGGGAACGACTCCAGAGAGTGGCTGCGGGCACCATTTGCGTTCAAAAACTGCCCGCAATGTCCGGTTGATTACGTTTCGTGGAACGATGCACAGGAGTTTCTCAAAAAGCTGAATAACCTAAATGACGGCTACCTTTATCGCCTGCCGACCGAAGCGGAATGGGAATATGCGTGCCGTGCTGGGAGCACGACGACTTGGAGCTTTGGCGATGATCAGAAGCGGCTGGGAGATCATGCCTGGTTTGAAGGAAATACAAAGAGTATTCAACGCGTAGGCCAGAAGAAGGCCAATGATTTCGGGTTGTACGATATGTATGGCAACGTCTGGGAGTTGGTTCACGACTATTCGGGACCCTATCAAAGTGGCAGCGTCACAGACCCGACTGGTCCTGCTGCCGGATCGGATAAGTGGGATCATCTCTCGTATGGGGTTATTCGCGGCGGCGGATTTTATTCGCCAACCAAATTGATTTCCTCCGCAACTCGGACTTCGATAACGCGGGGAGAACGCCCGAGCGGTAGGGACCTAGGCTTTCGGGTTGTCAGGCAATCTCTGGAAGAGTCAAATTAACCGAGAAAAACATCAGATCGGGAAACCGGTTCGAGATGCTGCTTGTAAGAGTTTTGTTTCAATGACACGTTATGCCGGCTTTTCCAGCGTAGATGTTTGGGGGCTGAATTTGGAAGTTCACTCTGATTTAGGAGCATTATGAAAAATCGCGTGTGGTCGATACTGGTTTTCGCTGTCGTATTGTTGTTTGTGACTACGGTCGTATGGGTGCCTTCGAATGTCGACGCTTCCGTCAACGGTGCATTTCCAACTTCCACACCAGAAAAGCCGCTATCCGAAGACGAACTCTCAGGTTTGCTCGATCAGCTCAAGGAAGGGTTAGCCGAACTCGTGGGTGATGAGGAAAAGGCGACAGCGATCGCCGAAAAATGGGACGCCCGCGAAGATCTCGCCGGCAAGACCCGTAGGCAAGTGCTTGAACTTCTGTTCAATGATCTTGGCTCCGTTGTTGTGGATAAGGCCGTTCAGAATAGAGTTTGGGCCGCTTGGAATGCGGCTCCTGTGCCGGCGGCAGATGAAACTTCAACTCAAAAGACGTCCGGCAACGGCCTTGCGGAATATATTGAGAGTCTCGATTATGACGCGAGCAGTTTGCTTTCCGTTCAATCGACCGGCAACCAGCCGATGTTTGAAAAGGTGCTTCGCAGCGAAGATCAACGAATTCCCGGCGACGGACGTATCACCAAATGCACACGCTCGTCGAAGAGCGTAAGCCGGAATTTCAACGAAATAATGATCCTGCAGCCGACACGTGGGGCGGTCTATCCGGGATCGGTAATTATCGCTGATCGTGGTTTAAAGTACGGTGGGCCGCGTGCGATCTCGCTTCCGCGAGCACCTGTGAATTTGCGGGTCGATCTGCCGGGAGCGGCGAACGCCGGAGTAGTTTCGGTCGAACAGCCAAATGAGGCGAACGTGCGAAACGCCGTCAATGCCGCACTCGGCGGCTGGAACGGTTCGGGCAGCTACCGCGAAGGCCAAGTAGATGCGTCCCGCTCAAAGAGTACAGTTTCTGTGGCGTATAGCCGTGAACAATTAGGTCTTGGGCTTGGTTTTGATGCGGACTGGACACAAGGACCGCTCTCCGCGTTTCTCAACTTGAACTCCAACTCAGAGACCACTGTCGCCACCCTGATGGTCAAGAAGGTCTTCTACACAGTATCCGTCGACGCTCCCGAATCGCCCGCAGGCTTTTTTGCCGACGGTGTGACCGGCGAACAAGCACAGGCTGCGTTCTCATCGACCGCTCCTCCGGCGTACGTCAGCAGTGTCAGCTACGGCCGCGTTATGATGTTTCGCATCAAAACAGGTGAACGGATTTCGGCATCCGAGGCAGAATCGGCGTTGAAGTATGCGGCGGGACTAGCAAACGTTAGTGCTTCGCAAAAGACGGCGTATGACAATATTCTCGCTTCGTCCGAGATAAACGCAGCGACATTGGGCGTCGGTGGGCAAGTTACTACGAACGCCGTCAGTGCAGCAGACATTGCCCGGTCGATCAATGGTCCTTCGATGACATATTC
Source organism: uncultured Acidobacteriota bacterium (assembly GCA_937871585.1). Classification (GTDB taxonomy): domain Bacteria; phylum Acidobacteriota; class Blastocatellia; order Pyrinomonadales; family Pyrinomonadaceae; genus OLB17. The sequence continues at coordinate 47,903 of CALMPJ010000131.1, forward strand.
TAAGGCAAACGCGGGAGTTCCGATCAGTTTTACGGTCAATTTCCTAAAGGATAACGCCGCGGCGACCGTCGGGGCGACCACACAGTACGGCGCCGAAGATTGCCGGACATATCCAAACTACTGGCTCAAGCTCGTTCAAAACGGAGCTTATTCGGCGGTCTTCACCGTAACATGGGATGAACCCGGACGTCAGGGCAGTGAGCATAAGGGAGATCTATTGGCGGGATTTTCAAAGGGCGTCCCAATACCAGGGGGCGCCCCCCAAGGAAGAAAGCACCCGCGGCGCGTGCGCCCACTGGTGCGCCTGGCTCGTGAAGGTCACCAGGA
>CALMPJ010000132.1 GCA_937871585.1 uncultured Acidobacteriota bacterium
CGATTCCGGCTCTCACATCTCAAACCAAAGACATTCAAGTCGCCGTTTGGCTGACCGAGGCGTTAGTAAAACTCCACGGTTTTGCAGGCTTTCGCGATGGCGTTCGGCTCGTTACACGGCTTCAACAAGATTTTTGGGACACGCTGCATCCTGTCATCGAAGATGGTGATATGGAAGGCCGAGCAAATGCGATCTCATGGCTCGACTCACAAGGGACGACCTTTGTTCAGGGCATTGCTCTTACGTCCGGTCCCGGTTACGGTTATTCCGATTGGATCGATGCGAAACGGTTCGACATACCCGAAAATATTGAGTCACTCAATTCTGACGATCAAGCGAAATTCACCGACCTCAAGGCTCAAGTCGAACGCGAAGGACGCGTAACAGCGGACAAATGGCGTTCGGCAGTCGCACAAACTCGAAGACAGTTCTGCGAACAGAATTCTGTCGCTATTGCCGAGTGCTCTGAGGCACTTTCGGCACTCGATAACGTCAACGAAGAGCGTTACGAACGAAATCAAATGCCCGGCCTGTCAAAGATCCGCAAGGCTCTCGAACAGGTCAAAGATCAGGCCGATAAGCTGCTCGAGCTCAAGCGTGCGGAGGAACCTATGATCGAAGATTCGTATGAAGAAGCTTCTTCCGACGACGCTCACGAATATAACGGTGCCGATACGTCGGGCAACGGTTCCGGGCCGATCAGAAATCGGGCAGAGGCGTTGAAACGACTTGCCGAGATCGCCGCGTTTTTCCAACGAACCGAGCCGCACAGCCCGGTCTATTATTTGATCCAACGAGCCGTAAAATGGGGCAATATGCCGTTCGAGACCTGGCTGCAAGACGTTGTAAAGGACGAGAATGTACTTAACCAGATCAAAGAAACGCTTGGCATCAATGCCGGCCTTTCGAGTTCGTATGCAGACGATGGCTGGAGCACACCTAGTGAGGACACAACTAGCGAACCTACGTCCGAATCAACGAGCGACGATTGGTAAAAATTTACGATAGTTTTTTAGTTCATAGTTTAAGGAGACCAATAAAATGCCAAAAAAAGAGAGTTTGCAGCACAAGATCGACCGCGTTAGGCCGCCGCGTGTTCAGATCACGTATGATGTCGAGGTCGGCGGTGCGATCGAATTGAAAGAATTGCCGTTCGTCGTCGGAGTAATGGGCGATTTTGTCGGAAAACCGGATGAGGCACTTCCGGCGATCAAGAATCGCAAGTTCGTCGAGATCGATCCGGACAATTTCAATCAAGTTCTCGCCGGCATGGCTCCTCGATTGGCATTTACGGTCGATAATAAATTGGCCGACGACGACAGCAAGATGGGCGTTGAGCTTCGGTTCAAGGACATCGAAGATTTCGAGCCGGATCAGATCGTACAGCAGGTCGAACCGCTTCGTAAATTGGTCGAAGCACGTCAAAAGCTTGCCGATCTTCGCTCGAAGATGGACGGAAACGAAAAGCTCGAATCGATGCTCGAAGACATCATCTCAAACGCTGACAAGCAAAAGGAACTAAGCGGCGAGCTTGGTATCGATCAATAGGAGGATCTAATTAGCATGCCGAAAACAAAAGAAGAAAATGCAGCGGTAACTACCGTCGAGACCGAATCGGGCGGTGGCCTGCTTGACCAGATCCTCAGCGAGGGCCGTATGGCTCGCGATGATTATCAAAAGGAAAAGGCCAAGGATATGATCGGCGAATTCGTTGCTCAGGTAATGAGCGGCGAACTGACGATGTCTAAGAATATGGACGTCGCGATCAATTCGCGTATCGCCGAGATCGACCGTCTCGTGTCTGCTCAGATGAACGAGATCATGCACCACGAAGAGTTTCAGAAACTCGAAGGCTCGTGGCGCGGACTTCATCATCTGATCAAAAACAGCCTCACCGGTCCGCAGCTTAAGATCAAGGTCATGAGCGTGACAAAGGCCGATATGCTTAAGGATTTTGAGCGTGCACTGGAATTTGACCAGTCGGCGATGTTCAAGAAGATCTACGAAGAAGAATACGGGACGTTCGGCGGAGCACCATTCGGCGCTCTGATCGGCGATTTCGAATTCGGAAATCACCCGCAGGACATGGCGCTGCTTGAGAACATCTCTCAAGTGGCAGCGGCCGCACACGCACCATTCATCAGTGCCGCGTCGGCCGGAATGTTCGGTTGGGACAGCTTCTCGGAAATGTCCGAGGTTCGCGATGTTTCGAAGATCTTCGACCGTACCGAATATATGAAGTGGCGTTCGTTCCGCGAATCCGAAGATTCACGTTACGTCGGCCTGACCATTCCGCACGTGCTTATGCGTGAGCCATATGGAGCCGCAACGAAGCCGACTGAAACGTTCCGCTTCGAAGAAGACGTTGACGGCCGCGACCACAAGAAATACCTGTGGGGCAACGCCGCCTACGCGATGGGCACTCGTCTGACCGAGGCGTTTTCGATGCACGGCTGGTGTGTCGCCATTCGCGGTGTCGAAGGCGGCGGCCTTGTCGAAGGCTTGCCAACGCACACTTTCGAAACCGACGAAGGCGAAGTCGCAATGAAATGCCCGACCGAAGTTGCGATCACGGATCGCCGTGAGAAGGAGTTTGCAGACAACGGCTTTATGCCGCTGGTTCATTGCAAAGGCACCGATTACGCGGCATTCTTTGGCACGCAGTCGGCGAACAAGGCGAAGAAATACGATTCGGATGCGGCAAATGCCAATGCGAGACTTTCTGCTCAGATGCAGTACATCTTCGCGGTTTCACGTTTCGCCCATTATCTGAAATCGATGATGCGTGACAAGGTCGGTTCGTTCATGTCGCAGCAGGACACCGAACGGTTCCTCAATCAGTGGATCAACAATTACGTGACCGACGATGACACAGCGTCGCCGCAGACCAAAGCTCAGTATCCGCTGCGCGAAGCTCGCGTCGATGTTTCCGAGGTTGCCGGAAAGCCTGGATGTTACCGAGCCGTAGCGTTTCTCAGGCCGCACTTCCAGTTGGATGAGCTGTCGGTTTCGCTCCGTCTCGTTGCGGACCTTCCGACACCTGCGAATGGCTAAGTTTTTTTCTGTTTTGCGGATATTTTTTCGAAAGTATCCGCAAAATCTTTTTGACCGAACGTCTATCAATTGAAGCTAATGGGAACGGGTTCCGTTAGCGAGTTTGAAGACCGAGCAGAGGAGCAAAAAAATGGCAGCAGTAGATTATTATTTGAAGATCGATGGTATTGACGGCGAAAGCGCCGATCACAAACATAAAGGTTCGATAGACATCGAATCGTTCTCGTGGGGAGCGTCCCAAGCTGGCTCACACGCATCTGGCGGCGGCGGCGGTGCCGGCAAAGTATCGATGCAGGACTTTCACTTCGTAATGAAGGTCAACAAGTCTTCGCCAAAATTGATGCTAGCTTGTGCAACCGGCCAGCACATCAAGAAGGCTGTATTGATCGCCCGCAAGGCAGGTAAGGAACAGCAAGAGTACATGAAAGTCACACTTAGCGACATTCTTGTTTCATCCTATCAGACCGGCGGTTCGGAGAGCAGCAATACGCTGCCGAGCGATCAGATCTCGCTGAACTTCGCTAAGATCGAGGTCGAGTATAAAGAGCAGAAACCTGACGGCACACTCGGCGGAGCGATCAAGGCAGGCTACGACGTCAAGGCAAATAAAGCGGTCTAGGCCGGACACTTGAAGTCAAACAAACGCAGGGCCGGAGGAATGATGTTCCTCAGGCCCTGCCTTTGCATTATCTTTCTTTTCAATGGCGGTAAATGACGAAAACTCGCGCATCACGCTGTCAGTCTTTGACAGGCTGATCGACCTTGATCCGACTTCCAGTGCCGAAGCGGAATCTTCGCGTTCGGTCTCACTGCGGGAACTAAAGCTGGCGGTTCGCCGCGACCTTGAGTGGCTGCTTAATACGCGGTGTCACGCCGATGATGAGATAGATGAAAATTCGGAACTTAGGCGTTCGGTCGCTTTCTACGGCTTGCCAGATATTTTGGGCATGAGCCCAAAGAATCCGGCGGAACAAAAGCGACTAACAAAGGCACTGGAAGCAGCTATCAAACAGTTCGAACCAAGGTTCCTTAATCCGATCGTCACGCTCGAGCCGGTCGACCCTGTGGATCGTCAACTAAAGTTCCGCATCGAAGCAAGTCTCGACATTGATCCAACACCGGAGACGGTAGTGTTCGATACGGTCCTGCAATCGGCCAGCGGCGAATTTTCGGTGAATTCGCGTTAGTGTTTCGATATCTTGTTTCTGCGATATAATAGCGTTCATTAAATGCGTGACGAATATTTAGGCTACTACGAACGAGAGCTCGTTTTTCTAAGACAAATGGGCGCCGATTTCGCGCGTCGCTATCCAAAGATCGCCGGACGGCTGCTGCTTGACGATGAAAAGGTCGAAGATCCGCATGTCGAGCGAATGATCGAGGCGTTTGCCTACCTCACGGGCCGCGTCAATCTCAAACTCGACGACGAATTGCCTGAGATCACGGATTCGTTCTTCAACGTACTTTATCCGCATTATCTGGCTCCGATACCTTCGATGGCGATCGTTCAGTTCTTATATGGTTCGCCAAACGACAAATTGACCGGAATTCAACGTATCGAGTCGGGCACAAAGCTGAACTCGCGTCCGGTCGATGGCAGCCCGTGCCGATTTCGAACAGCCTACGACGTAGATCTGCTGCCTATCGAGGTGGAATCTGCATCGCTTGAATCGAAGGCTCCGGTCGATGGCCGGGGCAAATACGCCGAATGTCAGCTCAAGATCGCGCTTCGATGTTTTGGAAATGCAAAACTCAGCGAATTGAAATACGGCGGCGACGGTTCTTCGGCAAAGTCGCTCAGATTCTTTATCGACGGTGATCCTCAGCTGGTTCATCCGCTCTACGAGATGATCTTCAACCGTGCCGTTTCGGTCGAGATACGACATCGCGAAGCGCCAGTTGGACCTGAATCGCTCAAGTCAATGGTCAACGTCTCGCTCAAACCGCCGGACAAGGTGACGCTTTCCGCGAGCGACGCTCTGAGAACGGTTGGCTTTGGTGAAGACGAAGGGCTGCTGCCGTACACCAAACGCACGATTATGGGCCCTCTGTTGTTGACCGAATATTTTGCATTTCCGCAAAAATTCATGTTCTTCGATGTTTGCGGCTTCGACCGTGCGGTAGCGAATAAGTTTGGCAGTCACTTTGAGATCGTTATCAATTTGAGAGACGTCACGCCGCCCGCGGCTCCGGTGACGGCCGATACGTTCAAGACCGGCTGCACACCGATCGTCAATTTGTTTTCTCGGCTTTCCGATCCGATCTATTTGTCGCAGCAGCGATACGAATATCAGGTGATACCGGACGTCCATCGACAATCGGCAACTGAGGTCTATTCGGTCGATGAAGTCATTACGAGTGATCCTCGTACAAATGAAACGAGAGAATATTCCCCGTTCTACTCGATGCGGCACGCTTATGGCGAAGAGAACGAACGTTCATACTGGCACACTACGCGGCGTCCGTCGCAGCGGCAGAATGACGATGGCACCGAAGTCTTTATTTCGCTCGTCAACTTAGCGATGGACCCATCGGTTCCTGCGGTCGAGGTGCTGAATGTCAAGACGACGTGCACAAACCGAGATCTGCCGGCAAAGCTGCCGTTCGGCGGCAAAGACGGAGACTTTGAGGTCGAAGGCACGGCGTTACTGTCACGGGTCCGATGCCTGACCAAACCAACCGAAACGCTGCGGCCGCCCTCGCGGCGCGGAGCACATTGGCGGCTGATCTCGCACCTGAATCTGAATTATCTTTCGATCGTAGGTGATGACCAAGGTGGTGCCGAGGCTCTGCAGGAGATACTGAATCTATACAATTTTGACGATTCGAGCGTGCTGCGAAAGCAGGTGCTTGGCATCACGAATGTCAGTTCAAGAACGGTCGTTCGTCAGCTCGGAAATCGAATCGGAGCAGGTTTTGTTCGCGGCATCGAGACAAAGATAACGATGGATCCGGAGCAGTTCGTCGGCAGCGGTTTGTATCTGTTTGCGTCTGTACTTGAGCGCTTTCTCGCATTGTATGCGTCAATAAATTCATTCAACCAAACGGTCGTCGAGCTTAAGGACGAGGAAGGCGAGTTCTGCCGGTTCCCGGCTCGGGCAGGCGAACAGATGTTGGGCTAAGGTTTTGCGATGTCGAAGAACGTTAAGATACTTCTGGTGATACTTGGCATCTTCGCGTTGCTCGCAATCGGCTGCGTCGGCGGCATGTATTTACTTGGAACGTACGCCATTGATAATGAGGCCATTACAAAGGCTCGTAATGACGGTCTGGAATTTGGACGAAGCACCGACAACGCCGGCTGCGATGTAAAGATCGGAACGATGCTCAGTGGCGTTAAACTTACCGAGCTAAGCAAGGGCCTGGCAGTCCAGTATTTTTTCGATGGCTGTTTGGAAACGAGCAAGAAAACTCCCGGCTATTGTGACGGCGTAGCAAATGCATTTGCGGATATTTTCAATGACGATAAGGGCAAAGAGGCTCAGTGCCGAAAAATAGGCTATGTAGATTCGCCGGTTTGCCGAAACGTGATCGACGAGAAGTTAGATTTTTGTTCGGGATTGTAGATTTTTAGTATGCCAGAAAAGGCCCTATCTAAGAAGCTCTTCGAAGAACCGTATTCATTCGAGTTCTTTCAAGCAGTGCGCCTGCTTCAAAAACTTTATCCTGAAAAACTGACGGTCGGAACCAGCCCAACACCGGCGGACGAGGTTGCACGGTTTCGCTCACGTATTGGCCTTGATTTCCCTTCGAGCGAAATACAGGAAATAAGCGAAACGGACGAAGGCCGGATCGAAATGATCGTCAATTTCATGGGCGTAGCCGGCGTAAGTGGCGTGCTACCAACACATTACACCGAATTAGTACTCGATCGAATTCGCCATCGCGATACCGCGATGTGGGAATTTCTCGACATATTCACGCATCGTTCGGTTTCGCTGTTTTATCGAGCGTGGCAAAAATATCGGTTTCCGGTTGGTTATGAGAATGGCAAGAGTGACTTTACGGCGTTTCTTTTCGACATCGTCGGACTCGGCACCGCGGGCATGCGAGGACGCTCGGCAACTGACGACGAAGCTTTGCTCCCCTATGCCGGTCAGATCGCACAAAAGCCTCACAATATAAACGCCCTCGAAAATATTATCAGCGATCATTTCGGTGTTACGGCAAAAGTTCAGCAATTTTGCGGTCAATGGTTAGAACTTGGCAACGACGATGTGTCTCGACTTGGTTCCAAGAACAGCGTTCTCGGCCAGAGTGCGATCGTCGGAAGTCGAGTATGGAGCCAGCAGTCGAAGTTTCGTATGAAGATCGGCCCGCTCAGCTTTGCGAAATTTCAATCGTTTCTACCGTCAGGCTCGGCGAACAAGCCACTTCACTCGATCGTGAAGTTCTTTGCGGGGCTCGAGTTCGATTACGACGTCAAACTTGTATTGGCGGCAAAGCAGGTTCCGGCGACGATTTTGACGACGCGCGCTCAGCGAAAGCCGATGCTTGGCTGGACGACGTTTTTGAAAAGCCGCCCATTTGCGACCGATGACGATCAGGTCATTCTCGGCGGAAATTGAATCTTGGAAAGGTGAACTGTTATGAATGTAAATCTAAAATCGCTCGTTGCGAGGCTTAACGATACTTGTCGCGGTGCTCTCGAAGGCGCCGCCGGAATTTGCCTTGCGCGTACGAATTACGATGTTGAGATCGAGCATATTCTCGCCAAGCTGCTCGAACAGGACGATACCGACCTGCACAAGATCTGCAGTCACTACGAAGTAAATATTGATCGTCTTTCAAAGGATGTGAACGACGCGATCGACCGTTTGAAGACCGGAAATACGCGAACGCCCGGCCTGAGCGACCGTCTGCCGCGTTGGATACAGGACGCATGGCTGCTGGCCTCTGTAGATTATGGAGCGGCTCGTGTTCGCAGTGGGCACCTCGTTCTCGCGTTAATGCTGAACGATAGTTTTGCTCGGATCGCACGCGAGATCTCGCGTGAATTCAATCACGTTTCAGCCGAATCGCTGCAGCAAAAGCTTGAAGATATAACAGCAGATTCCGCCGAGGCTCGCGATGCCGTTGCCCTTGGCGAAGGCGGCTCCGCTGACGGAGCACCGATCGCGACAGGCGTTCCCGGAAAGACAAAAGCTCTTGACCAGTACACGGAAGACCTAACTGCAAAAGCCGCCGCGGGCAAGATCGACCCGATCCTCGGCCGCGAAGGCGAGATACGGCAGATCGTAGATATTCTGACGCGTCGTCGTCAGAACAATCCGATCTTGACGGGCGAGGCCGGCGTCGGAAAGACGGCGGTTGTCGAAGGATTTGCCGCACGTGTCGCGGCGGGCGACGTTCCGGAGCCTCTAAGAAACGTGTCGGTTCGCTCGCTTGATCTCGGGCTTTTGCAGGCTGGTGCAGGCGTAAAAGGCGAATTTGAACAACGTCTCAAGAATGTAATCGACGAAGTAAAGGCTTCGCCGCAGCCGATCATTATGTTCATCGACGAGGCCCACACCATGATCGGTGCCGGTGGTCAAGCGGGACAAAATGACGCTGCGAATTTATTAAAGCCCGCACTCGCTCGCGGCGAACTTCGAACGATCGCCGCTACCACTTGGGCTGAATACAAAAAGTACTTCGAAAAAGACGCCGCTCTTGCCCGCCGATTCCAAGTCGTAAAGGTCGAGGAACCGGACGAAGAGAAAGCGATCGCGATGATGCGCGGCCTTGCCGACAAAATGGAAGAGCATCATAACGTTCGCGTGCTCGACGAAGCGATCGTCGAATGCGTCAAACTCTCCGCACGCTATATCACCGGCCGACAGCTTCCCGACAAGAGCGTCTCGGTTCTCGACACAGCCTGTGCCAAGGTCGCCATCGGCCAAGGTGCGACGCCGGCTGCAGTCGAAGACGCGGATCGCCGCATTAAGAACCTCAGTTCGGAGATCGATGCTCTCGAACGCGAAAAAGTGACCGGCGCCGAACACGACGCTCGTTTAGCTGAATTGACTGCCTCAATGGCTTCATCCGAAGCCGAACTCTCCCGCCTGAACGAGCAATGGTCGAAAGAAAAGGACCTCGTCACAAAGATCCGGGAACTGCGTACGCAGCTTGAAACCTCTCTCGATCCGGCAACGGGAACGAACATTGATACTGACAAGCTGAAGGCCGAGCTTAAGGCCGCAACTGATGATTTGAAAGCACTTCAGGGCGAAGAGCCGCTAATGCAGCCGGTCGTAAACGGCCAAACCGTCGCCGAAGTGATCTCAGGCTGGACCGGAATTCCGATCGGTAAAATGGTCGCGGATGAAATAAATGCGGTGCTCAATTTGTCGCAGACTCTTCGTGAACGCGTACTTGGCCAAGATCATGCGCTCGACGCTATCGCGCAGCGAATTCGTACGGCACGTGCCGGCCTTACTGATCCAAAACGCCCGATCGGCGTCTTCTTGCTCGTTGGAACTTCTGGTGTCGGTAAGACTGAAACGGCACTTGCACTAGCTGAATCGCTTTACGGCGGCGAGCGAAATCTGATCTCGATCAACATGAGCGAATATCAGGAATCGCATACGGTGTCGAGCCTCAAGGGCTCGCCTCCGGGATACGTCGGCTACGGCGAAGGCGGCGTTTTGACCGAAGCTGTCCGTCGTAAACCATATTCGGTCGTGCTGCTTGACGAAGTCGAAAAGGCTCATCCAGATGTGATGGAACTGTTCTTTCAGGTGTTCGACAAAGGCGTTCTCGAAGACGGCGAGGGCCGCGAGATCGATTTCAAGAACTGCGTCATTCTACTGACATCGAATGTCGGAACCGACACAATAATGAAGCTTTGTGCCGATCCCGACACGCGGCCATTGCCCGACGGTCTCGTCGATGCAGTTAAGCCGGAACTTAACACGGCATTTAAACCGGCATTGCTCGGCCGTATGGTCACGGTACCGTATTATCCGATCTCCGACGACATCCTGCGGCTGATCATCAAACTTCAGCTTGGCAAGATCGCTGATCGCATCAAGACGAATCACAACGCGGCGTTTACATACGACGATGCAGTGGTCGACACCGTTGCGTCCCGATGTACCGATGTCGACAGCGGTGCTCGCAATGTTTACAACATTTTGACCGGCACGCTGTTGCCGGACATGAGCGGCGAAGTTTTGTCGCGAATGGCAAGCGGCAACGCCATCGCAACGGTTCATGTCGGTGTTGGCGAAGGCGAAAAGTTCAGCTATACGTTTGGGTGATCGCGATGATAACGGTTCACATTTGGTATCCGCTGAATACGCCGCTCGAGGATCCGACGACGCTGCTCTTCGACGATCTGTATCCTTTGCCGATACCGAACAGGCCTGAGCCATTTCGGCGTTGGGGCCACGCAGGCATCGAGTTTGCGAACGTGACGAGCGAATCCGGACGCCCGTACGCAAATGGTTATCGAGCATTCTGGCCGGCAGCAGGTGCCGATTGGCAGAGGCCACAGCCGGGACGCATTATCGACGAAATGGACTTTGACGTTCGCGAAGAACGCTCCGATCCTAGCCGATCCATCGTCTTGCATACCGGCCTCAACGAAGCTCTGATCTATCGGTACTGGGATTCGTTGACTCGACAGCCGCTCGATTATTCGAATACGGGCTTCAATTGCTGCGGTGCGGTTGCCGTATCAGTAGGCGATGGCTTCTCGGCGGTCCAACGAGGCTTGATGCCTACGTATCCGCCGATATCGTTTGCCGGCGGGTTTTTTTCCCTTTATTATTTGAATCCTTTTTTCCTCTAAAGCTGGGGTGGAGTTATGTATATCAGTATTTTAAAAAAAGTTTACCCATA
>CALMPJ010000133.1 GCA_937871585.1 uncultured Acidobacteriota bacterium
GCGAACCGCCCTGAATTGCGCGTGATGGGCTACGGCAAGGCGATGGACGTGTTCGTCAAAATCCTTGGCGTAGTAATGCTGGCACTGATCGTTTATATCGTTATCGCCGCACACCCGCCGCTTGCCGAAGCCGCCTATCGGTCCATTTGGCCCGAATCGATCGATGCACGGGCGATCGTCACGCTTGTCGGAGGAACTGTTGGCGGCTACATAACTTTCGCCGGAGCACATCGTTTGATCGATGCGGGAATGGTCGGAATTTCAGCGAAACGAGAGATCGATCGAGGAGCGATTTCAGGTATTTTACTGACAGCAGTAATCCGAGTGCTGCTTTTCTTGGCAGCTCTAGGAGTGGTCGTCGCTGGAGCCGAACTAGCCGATACCAATCCTGCCGCCTCTGTTTTTTCGTCTGCCGCCGGTGATATCGGGCGACAATTGTTCGGCGTGATGATCTGGGCTGCCGCGATCACGTCGGTCGTCGGAGCTGCATATACATCGGTTTCTTTTCTGAAGTCGTTCCATTCATCGATTGACAACAATGCAAATTATGTGATCATTGGATTTATCCTTGTTTCGTTAGCCGTGTTTCTGATCGTCGGTCAGCCCGTAAGGCTACTCGTATTCGCAGGTACGATCAATGGATTCATACTACCGATCGGACTTGCAGCTGTACTTCTGGTTCCGGCGCGAACGAATTTACTGGGCGATTATCGGCATCCGATCTGGCATGCCGCTGCCGGCTGGACGGTTGTTGCAATAATGAGCATTTTTTCGGTGATCACTTTGTACAATTTCGTCATCTAAGCATTAGAAAATTAGTCTCACTATACTTGTTATACTTACAGTCGGAGATCTAGATGCAAAGACTTTTGGGTTTGATAGCAGTTTCTCTTTTTCTTATCGTCTCAGCTAACGCACAGGCCGGACGCAAGATCAAACCGAATCCGACGCCCGTTCCCGTTGGAACACCGGTAATTACTTACTCAGAATCAAAGCCGAATCCTTCGCGTCGCACTATATTTACAAAAAGAACTTCGTCGAAGTCAGCCACAACTCTGCCACAAACCGACGGCGTTCGGATCGCGACCGGAGCTGACGAAGAAATTGAGAAAGTAGAGACCGAATTGATCACAATTCCTGTGTCGGTTTTCGATAGAAGCGGTCTTTACATTCCAAATCTCGCTAAAGAAAATTTCAGGATATTCGAAGACGGAGTTGAGCAAGAGATAGCCTATTTTGGGACTGACGATAAGCCCTTTACCGTCGTTCTTTTGCTCGACACAAGCCTTTCGACCGAGTACAAGATCAGCGAAATTCAAGAAGCCGCAAGGGCGTTTGTCGAGAATCTACAGCCTCGAGATTCGGTGATGGTGATCGAGTTTGACGGAAATGTCCACGTTTTGACAGAAACAACGAACGACCGTGAAAAGATATTCAAGGCAATAGGTAAAGCCGATTTCGGCTACGGCACAGCTCTTTACGAATCTGTCGAATTTTCGCTGCAAAAACGTCTTAGCAAGGTCTCAGGACGAAAGGCGATCGTTCTATTTACAGATGGCGTAGACACGCGCTCGACGAGAGCAACATACGACAGTACGCTCGATCTGGCGGAAGAATCAGACAGTCTTGTATTCCCGATCTATTACAACACCATTTCGAATCAGCGTAGGAACAGCGGCATCTTTCGCGATCCGATCGGCTCAACCGAAGAAGAGTACGAGCTTGGACGCAAATATCTTGAAGAATTATCGATGTACACAGGCGGCCGCCTGTTCCGCCCAGAGGCAACTCCCGGCGGCCTCACGCGTGCATTCGAAGGCATTGCCGAGGAACTTCGGCGCCAGTACAATATCGGCTATGTTCCGAAGGATTCGGGGAAACAGGGCCAGCGAAAACAGATACGAGTTCGCGTCGATCGCCCGAATCTCGTGCTCCGAGCTCGCGACAGCTACATCGTAGGAGCGTCTGCTGTTCAACCTGTTGTTGCACCAAAGAATTAACACTCGAACGACACCATTCGTGTAAAATCTATCCAGCGATGTCGAAGCAGCAAGACGTGACGGTACTGTTGGACAAGATCTCGGAGGGTAGCAGCACCGCGCCTAGCGAGTTGTTGCCGCTCGTGTACGATGACCTTCGGCGGCTGGCACAGGCCTATTTCAATAACGAAAAGAGCGAACATACGTTACAGGCTACTGCCTTAGTTCATGAGGCGTATATTCGCTTAGTAAATTGGGAGAATGTCTCGTGGCAAAATCGGGCTCACTTTTTCGCCGTCGCCGCTGAGGTGATGCGAAAGGTCTTGATCGACCATGCTCGTAAACGTGATTCTCAAAAACGATCCGGCGGGCAGCGGATCGTGCTTGACGACGCTATTTCAGTGCCTGAAAAGAAGGATCTTGATGTTATTAAGCTCGAAGAAGCTCTCGTCGCTCTCGAAACGGTCGACCCGCGACAGGCGAAGATCGTGGAACTAAGATTTTTCGGCGGTCTCTCCATCGAAGAGACCGCCTATGTGTTGAACATCTCGGAAACAACTGTTCGACGTGAATGGACCTTTGCTAAGGCCTGGTTTCAACGCGAACTTACCTCGTAAATCATCTAAAGCGATTTTGAGATCCAACCTCGCTCGATTGAAAATCAATGCCTGTCACTTCGTCATCCAGAGAAACTACACGAGTCGATGGAGCAAATACGTGTCGCTTGGACTGCACGGAAACCACATAGGTTTGACCGGTGGACAAACCTTCGAATGAGTAATAGCCAAAAGTGGATGTCCGTGCCGTCCTTACGACACCATTCGAACCTGAGAGGGTCAACACCAGATTCGAAATACCAGGTCCTTGAGCCGTAGTGACTCGTCCTGAGATGTTCGCCGATGCAGAAGTCGGCACCAGCACCTCGGCCAAAGCAAATGGCGAGAGAGTCGTGCTCGATCCGCAGATAGTCTGATTCAAGGAGTTTCGCGAGGTAGCCCGATCTATCCAAACTCCCGATTCAAGATGAAGGATGCCTAGATTCGCGAACTGCATTGACGACAGCCCCGGAAGCTGGAAGCAGTAGTTGTATGGAGTTCCGGAAACGACGGACGCAGCGATGTCGTAGGTTAGCCCGACCGAGGTAGCACCAACCGGCAACGGCGGCAATTGCGTAATGTCGATCGGTGTTTGATGTGATGATCCTGAGGTCGTGACGCCGGTAAATGTCGTTGTCGCATCACCATACTTCGCTTTGTTTCCGACAGTCGGATTTGAGGCCATTTTGTACTTGCCGCTCGATCCGACGTGATATTGGTCACGGATCTCCGCTTCAGAAAGAGCTCGGTTGTAGATCGCGGGTTCGTCGATCAAGCCGTCGAAATTCGCGGAATTGTTTCCTGAATATCGTCCAATTTCGAGCGGCAGATTGCTCGGCGTGCGCGGCGTGGAAGTGCAGGCTCCGTTTCCCTGAAAAACGCCGTTGATGTACATCTTACAAACAGGTTCGGTCGGCGAATATGTGCCGACGACGTGATACCAAACGCCGGTTTGCAGGGTGAAGTTGGAGGAGTTACCGACTCCACCGCCTTGCCACTGAAATTTTATGCCGTTGTCGGTGTCGGTCCGCAGATGAAACGCACTGCTCGAGCCGAACGTCGGTCCGTCTTTGCTGATAATCCAAAACGGTCGTCCGGCATCGGATGGGCGTTGGTTGAAATAAACCCACGCTTCCATACTCGCGCCGGTGGTTCCCGTCGGGTCGTTCCCTGCAATGCTTGGGGCAGAGACGTAGCCCGTGTTGCTTACCGAAAACGCCGATCCGACCTTGCCGGTCGTATAACTTGCAGTTCCCTGCAATGTGGCTGTGTTTCCAGCGGCAAAGTCATTTGTGTTTCCATCCCCTGGATACCACGCAGCGACGTTTGCCGGAACGGTTGCCTGAGCCTTGTACTTTCCGCCGAGGCCGGCGTTTGAGATCGACTGAATTTCCGCCGCAGAAAGAGCGCGGCTAAAGAGCGATGCTTCATCGATCCGTCCGGGAAAGGCGTTTGCGACGACCACGTTTCTGCCGATGACAACCGGGGCTGCGATATTGTCAATTGCTCCAGTCTGGGGTTTGTTTCCGACTTCCACGCCGTTTACGTAGATTCTCATAAACGCTCCGTCATAAGTCGCTGCAACGTGCTGCCAAACATTTGGCACCACGATATTTGCCGGATTGAGCGACGAATAGACGCCACCGATCATGATCACAAACTGCAAGCCATTCGGAGCAGCACCACCAGAAGGCTGTGTGGTTTCTAGTAGATAACCACCGACGTTGGCGTTCGTCCTTTTCTGCAAGATCGTACCGCCGTGCGGCAGGCTGGTCGGATTGATCCAAGCCTCGATAGTCAAACTTGTGCCGCCGTTCTGATTGGCGTTATCGGTGATGGTTATATGATCGTCCACGCCGTCAAACATGAACCCTTGCCCAACCCTGCCGACCGCATAAGCCGCACCGTTTTGCAAGGTGCCGTTGTTGCCGTTGCCTGTCGAATCGAGCGCATCGCCATCGCCCGCGAGCCACAAGACCTGGTTGTCCGGCGCGTTCGTCGCCAAAGGCTTGCACTTTCCGGCCGTGTCGGCGTTGAAGATGTTCTGAATCTGCTCGAGAGCTAGCGGGCGGTCGTAGATCGCCAACTCGTCGATCGCACCGAAAAAGGCGTTGGTCGTGACACCGTCGCCGCGCGAACCGATTGCCGCGTTTGTCGTGAAATTATATTGCGGCGAGTAACCCGTCGTTTCACCTACGCCGTCGAGGTAAAAAATCGTCTGCGTTCCGGCGGTGAAGGCCGGTCCCGAAACCGTTACGGCGACGTGATGCCAGTTCGTATCCGTAATCGCCAAAGTCGGCGCGAAGACGACTGAATTCCCGACCGCCGATAAGCCTAATCTGTTTGTGTTCTGGTCGAGCAGAAAAGCATAGCCGCTTTGTCCGAAAGCGAAAAATGAACCGTTCGGACTACCGCCGGCAGGTGAATTTGTTACAACGCTCGAACTCGTACGCTTGACCCACGCCTCGATCGTAAAATTCTGCCGCCACAGATCCGGCGAGTTGCCTAGCAAAACGCGGTCGCCGTTGTTGCCCGCCAAGTTCAACGCCTGACCGACCTTGCCCGCCGTGTACGTCACGCCATTCTGGATCGTGCCGTTATAACGTGAACGTGCGTCTAAGGTATTATTTTCTCCCGAAAAACTTGAAATAAGCCCGATAGGCACCGGAGTGCAGACCTGACCGACCGCGGTCGATGACCAAATGCAAATTACTGAAACGAGAAAAACGACCGTGCTTAGGCTTCTCATGATTTGTGACCCTCCAAAAATACCGATAAATTTTGACCTTCGATCATTAGGGCGTTTTTTATCGCAGAAAGCGCCCAACGTTCGCACTTTTTTTCTTTCGCGGGTGAAATCAGGCTATAATTTGTGTAACCAATTTGGACAGAGAAAGGCTAAAAGAGTTATTTGCAAAGGCCGTCGAACTTCCGCCGAATCAGCGCGAGACGTTCGTACGAGATGCGTGCATTGGTGACGACGAGCTTGAACGCGAGCTCAATTCACTATTGAGTGCGAGTGATTCGACACGCAATGTAATTGAAGACAACGCACTTCAACTCAATAATCAGATCGTCGGATCTTCGACAAACCTTACTAACAAGCAGATAGGAAATTACCGAGTGATCCGCGAGATCGGCCACGGCGGAATGGGAAGTGTATATCTGGCGGAGCGGAGCGATGGCGAATTCGAACATACCGTCGCCTTAAAACTTGTGCGCAGCTCGATCGCCGATTCTTCGATCATCGAGCAGTTTCGCCGCGAACGTCAGATTCTCGCAGGCCTTAATCATCCGAATATTGCCGCATTATACGATGGCGGCGTGACCGAGATCGGCGAGCCTTTTATTGCGATGGAGTATGTAGATGGAGAGTCACTTAATGACTACTGCTTTTCGGCAGGACTCTCGCTTGTTGAAAGGCTGCAGCTGTTCACGAAGATCTGTTCTGCCGTTTCGTATGCTCACCGAAACCTGATCGTTCATCGTGATATCAAGCCCTCGAATATCCTGGTCGGCAAGGACGGTGAGCCCAAATTACTCGATTTTGGACTTGCAAAAATTGCTGAGGGCGTTGCTTCGGACGATACCAAGACTGCTTTCCGCGCCTTCACTCCCGCGTATGCATCGCCCGAACAGCTTCGCGGCGAGAGCGTGACGACGGCAAGCGACATTTACAGTCTCGGCGTAGTTCTATACGAACTACTAAGTGGCGAAAAACCCTTTGCGATCGACGATAAAAATTTCCAAGAGATCTTACAAACGATCACTGAGAACGACCCCGTGCCACCGTCCTCGGTGGTCAGCGGCCAATGTAAGGATGCTGGAAATAGTAATGGGTTCCCTCGACCCGCAATTTCCAGTCCGCAATTGAAGGGCGATCTCGACAATATCGTCCTGATGTCGCTTCGCAAGGAACCTGATCGTCGTTATACATCGGCCGCTGCTCTAGCAAATGATATCGAAAGATATCTCAACAAACAGCCGATCTCAGCCCGACCAAACACGTTTCGCTACCGTGTCTCTAAGTACATTCAGCGAAACCGGATCGCCGTCGCAGCGGCTGCACTCGTATTAGTCGCGATAGTCATTGGCACTTCCGTTGCCTCTATCCAATATCGTCAAGCACAAGCCGAACGTGCAAAGGCCGAAGAAGTAAACAATTTTCTCAAAAAGATGTTGCTCACCGGCAATCCGCAATCGCAAAATAGCGGGTACTCCGTTTCATTGAACGAGATGCTCGATCAGGCCGCAAAGCGCCTCGACAGCAACGAACTCGACAGCGTGCCCGGCGTAAAGGCGGAACTGGCCGCGACACTTGGGAACACGTATTCGAATCAAGGACTATACGAATCGGCCGAAAAATACCTCAAAATAGCTTTGCCACTCGCGGAGAAAGCTTACGGTAAAGATAACTTTCAAACCGCAACGGTGAATGTTTTACTCGGAAATCTCGCACTGTCCCGATCACGATATGATGATGCGGCTGCCTATTACGAGCCCAACCTGCCAATAGTTCGGACCGCTTTTGAGAGGAAAGAATACCCGCCTGAGAATTTCACATCATTGCTAGGCAACCTCGCACTTTTGAAAAGAGCTCGAGGAGATTCGCGGGCTGCCGAACAACTGTATCGAGAGTTGATCGAGATCGCACGACGAAACTCTCTCGACTCAGGATTTGCCCAAACTATGCTTTCGCTCACGCTTTTCGACCAAGGAAAGTTTGACCAAGCTGAGAACAGTGCGCGGACAATTGTCGACGAAAGTCGACCTGCGGGGCAGACGCTTCAGATCGCCAACACCTTAACTCTGCTCGGTTCTATCTTGATGGAAAAAGGTAGGCTTGCCGAATCAAAATCATCGCTCGTGGAGGCAGTGGAAATTTACCGCAAACTGCTGAGCCCTAATGCCATACCGATCTATGACAACATCCGACTACAGGCCCAAGTCGCGTATCTCGAAGGAAACTACTCCGAGGCAGAGAATAAGATCAGATCCGTTCTTGATAATTACCGCACGAATTCAAATCCGAAATATATATCCTACGCAACCGCTTTGACGACATATGGACTTGTGCTAAATCGCCTTGGTAGATCTGCGGATGCTGAGAATATTCTTCGTGAGGCACTTAAGCTCAGAAAAGAGAATCTGCCGCCCGGACATTTTCTAACCGCGATAACGGAAGGCGCGTTGGGTGAGTGTCTAACGTCACGCCGCTCATTTGCCGAGGCTGACCAGCACCTTCTCGAAAGTTTGAATGCTCTCAGGCAGACTCAAGCTGATAACAATCCACGTATCGCTCTTGCCGAATCCCGACTTAACGCGAATCACGAAGCTCAGGTCCGGCATTAGTAAAGATCTTTGCACGATTTGACTAACAGAAAACTTCCGAACGGTGGGACGAGGAGATAGTCAACGGGAAATCAGAAAAGGCAGCTCGGAGCTGCCTTTTTCACAAAATTGGTGATCCGACCTGGACTCGAACCAGGGACCCAATGGTTAAAAGCCATTTGCTCTACCGACTGAGCTATCGGACCACGCGGCTTTTCAGCCGAATTGAAGAGTTTACATATTGTCGTCACCAATGGCAAGTTCCATTCGAATATCTGCTCGTGCATATTCGGAATTCGGATCGGTGGGCACCTCAACAAAGCCAAATTTGCGGTAAAGAGCGAGAGCTGGCTGGAGTTTTCGGTGTGATTCGAGGAAGATCATCTTCGCGTGCTTTTCTCTCGCAAAATTGATGGAAGCTATCATTAAGTAGTTAGCAATTCCCTTTCCCTGAAACTCTGGCGAAACCGCCATCTTCGTTAACTCAAACACTGATTCCCCCGCAGAAATCACCGAAACAGCCCCAGCCGCAACACCATTGCAAACCGCCATAAATATTTGTCCGCTTGGAGCAATTACGTAGGTCTGCGGATCGTCGAGGATCTCGCGGTCGTGCTTCTCAACCGAAAAGAACCTTTCGATCCATTCGTAATTCAGGGCGGCAAAATCAGCCGCCCATTCTTTATTGAACTCCCTGATCTCTACTTCCATTTGCGAGCTACTTGAACCAGCCTTCCATCACCGAGTCCCGCAAAATGATCGTCTGGTCGCGTTCCGGACCGGTCGAGATCAGCCCGATCTCCGTGCCGATCTGCTCCGAAAGGAATCGAACGTAGTTCTGCGCGTTTTCAGGCAGTTTGTCGAATTCCGTTGTTCCGAGCGTGTCCGTCATCCAGCCCGGCAGCGTTTCGTAGATCGGTTTGATCTTTCGAAGCTCGCTCGAAACCGCAGGAAATGTGTCGACACGATTGTCGTCGATCTCGTATCCAACGCAAACCTTTATCTCTTTGAGAGCATCGAGAACGTCAAGTTTGGTCAATGCAACGCTGTCAAAGCCGTTGAGTTCGGCGGCATATCTCGTAGCAACCGCATCGAACCAGCCGCAGCGACGCGGTCGTTTCGTAACCGAACCATACTCGCGGCCTCTCTCGCGAATGAGATTGGCCATATCTTCTTCAGACTCGACCATTTCTGTAGGAAACGGCCCTTCGCCAACACGCGTCGCGTATGTGCGAACGATACCGAGAACGCCGGTAATATGATGCGGTGGAATTCCCGCACCGACCGAAGCTCCGCCGGCAGTCGGATTAGCCGAAGTCACATACGGATATGTGCCGTGATCGACATCTAGCAAAGTGGCCTGAGCACCTTCTAACAGTATCTTCTTACTGGACTTGCGAGCTTCTGCTAAGAAATGCGAAGTTTCGCAAACGTATGGTCTGAGACGTTCGACCAGCGGCTCGATCTCAGCGAGTATTTCATCGGCACGAAGCGGCTGCTGGCCGAAAAGTACGATTATGCGATTGGCTTCCTCAAGATTTCGTTCGACACGCAGCTTGAGCAATTCAGGATTCATAGCATCGGCGACCCGAATTCCGCGACGACCGGCTTTATCTTCATATGCCGGCCCAATACCGCGAAGCGTCGTGCCGATCTTCTCGTTGCCGAGACGCTCTTCAGACGTATGATCGAGCGCACGATGATATGGCATGATGAGGTGAGCACGCGACGAGACTTTGAGTCGTTCGGGCGAGACGGAAATTCCCTTCTCGGTGATCTGATCGACTTCTTCAAAGAACGCTTTCGGGTCGATGACCATTCCGTTTCCGAGCACGCACGTCTTATCTTCGTGAATGATTCCTGACGGTAAAAGCCTCAAAACAAAGGCTTTATCGCCGACATACACGCTATGCCCGGCGTTATGTCCGCCTTGATAACGCGATACAACATCAAACCGATCCGCAAGCAGATCCACAACTTTACCTTTACCTTCATCGCCCCATTGGGCACCGATAATTACTATGATCATAGTGTAATAGTTACATCTCAGGCACGATCCCTCGATCGCCATTCGGATCGCAATAAACCAAATATCAGAAAATCATGCAGCTTTCCATTTCGGTATTCACTTTCGCGCAGATGCCCTTCAAGCTTGAAACCAAATCGTTCCGGGATCGCGGAGCTTCGTTTGTTTAGGGACGAACAGCGGATCTCGATCCGATTAAGATTAAGATCTTCGAATGCCCAATCGATCAATTTTCGACACGCTTTTGATACGATCCCTTTTCCCTGTTCCTCACGGTCGATCCAGTAGCCGATCTCTGTCTTTTCAGCCAATTCATCGAAATATACAAATCCGATAGAACCGATCAACTGTTGACTTCGAAAAATACCAAAACCAAGCGACCCGCTTTTGCTCACGGTCTTGGTGGCTCCTTCAATAAATTCTCTCGCCGATTCAAGTGAATAATCGGGAGACATCCAATGCATAAACTCGATCAAATGTTCAGAATTCCGGTGTACGGTTCTGAAAACGTCTGCGACATCATCCTTCCGAAACCGCCGCAGCATGACCTCGTCATCGATCTGAAAGCTGTCTACCTCCCAAGCGTCCATTTATACAGCTCGACGTAATTCCTCGCCGCATTCTCCCAGCTATTATCGATCGACATTCCATTGCATTGGATCTTCGCCCATGCTGCCTTGTCTTCGTAGGCGAATCGAGCCTCGTAGATCTTTTCGAGCAATTTGTCGGCACGATAAGGGCCGAATTTGAAGCCATTTCCGGTCTCGGTAACGGCGTCCCAATTTTGTACCGTATCATCAAGCCCGCCAGTCGCTCGAACGATCGGTACAGTGCCGTATCTGAGCGAATACATCTGATTCAGCCCACACGGCTCGAATTTCGACGGCATCAGGAACATGTCCGCTCCGGCTTCGATAAGATGTGCCAATTTCTCATTGTAACCGATATAAACGCCGACCCGCGAAGGCGAATAGTCGCGGAGCGATTGCAAGAATTTCTCTGAATCTTTCTCTCCGGAACCAAGAGCAATAAAGAACGCTCCCGAAGCCAAAATGTCTCCGGCACCTTGCTTGATCAACTCGACGCCTTTCTGCCCTGTTAGCCTAGTTACGCTCGCGTAAACCGGCCGATCGAGTTCGATGGGCAGGCTGAATTGCTCAAGCAAAGCACGCTTACATTCTCGCTTGCCCGACAGGTCGTCGATCGAAAAATGTGCGGGCAATTCGATATCGGTTTCCG
>CALMPJ010000134.1 GCA_937871585.1 uncultured Acidobacteriota bacterium
ACCGAGGCACAGCCTGTGTTTAAGTCGGTCTCGGCTCAAGGCTATGTCGTCAATGTTGTGGGCTCGATGCAAGGGTTCGACGCGATGCGTGTCGAATATCGACGCAAAGGCGGCGAATGGGAAAACGCCGCGTTCCTGACCAACACTCCGGCAGGCTTTCAGGTAACGCCCGCAGTTCCCGGCGGAGCCGAAGCCGGCCACGTCCGCGCCGTTTTCATCAAAAAGAACGAAGATTACGGAAACTGGTCTGCGGATTATCCCGTTACTGTCTCCTAAGAGGTAAACAGAGAGAGATTACAAAGGACAAGTTAAAACCGTCGAGTTTGTGGGCTCGGCGGTTTTTCTTTGCTTTTTCTGACTGTGACCTACCCTTTAACGGCTGACTCAGTGTTGCGCCGAACTCATTACGGCGGCCTTAGCTTTCTTTCTTGCCCGCTCCTTGTGGTTGAGCCTTCAACTCGTCAAGTTTTTTCTCAAGCTGAAACATTTCATCTGTAACGGTCTTCTCCATTACAAATTTAAGCTTGCGGGCAGCATCGTCCCCGGCTTTCTTGCTTGCCTTATTAAGTACGCTAAGTAGAAACTGGACACCTTTCCTCGAGGATGGCTTTCTTGTATAGTCAGCCAAGTCGCGCAACTCTTCCAGGGAAAGTCCGGCATCGAACTGAGAAGCTAACTCCGCTTGAAACTCTCTGTTGGCGGCCTCTTGGTCATTGAAGATCTCGGCAGAGTTTTTGTCTGCTCTAACGGAGGCCTCGATCGCCAGTTTCTTTAATTCTTCCATCTGGGAATCGCCCAATCCCTTCTGAGCTTTGGCCCAATTCTCGAAAAAGGCTTTCGCCGAAGACGAATTCACTTTGCCTGCGACCGAGAACTTGTCCATCCCGGTGTTAGCAAGGATCTCTAAGATGATCGTACGCTTTTCAGAGGTGCTGTTTTCACTTTGAGCGAGCACAGAGGTAACTGTAAAGAGAGTGACGGTTAGAATAACAACGATAGAGAGACAGTAGTGTTTCATAATTCTTGTTTGCGGAAGTCGATTGTGCATTTGTAATAGCTTTAGAGACAGAATGTTACTAGAAATAAAGAGACGCCGCAATATAATTTTGGTAGGAGCTTTGCCGCCCGAGTTCGCGGAACTGGCGGCATAGCCGCGGGAAATCTCAAAGGAGTCTGACGGCGAACCATAGGGTCTGGCACAAACGACGTGCCAGTGTTGCATAAAATCGCAACCGCGCCGCTCGGCGAGTGGGAAATTCAACCACTAGCTAAAGCTAGTGGCAATTCATAGGGGCATTTAATAAGATGTAACTTTATGTCGCAAACTTATATTAACCAACTGAAAGATCATATCGGCGAGTCTGTTGTTTTGAAGGGCTGGCTTTATAACAAGCGTTCGAGTGGGAAGCTTGTTTTTTTGCAGATGCGGGACGGGACGGGCATTGTGCAGTGTGTTGTTTTTAAGCCGAATGACGAGGCTTTGTATGATCTGGCTGATTCGATCGGGCAGGAATCTTCGATCATCGTTACGGGAACTGTGAAGGAAGATACGCGTTCGTCGATCGGCGTTGAGCTGGACGTGACGGCGCTTGAGGTCCTTCAGAACACACACGATTATCCGATCACGCCGAAAGAACACGGCACCGAATTCCTGATGGATAATCGCCATCTTTGGATCCGTTCGAAGAAGCAGCACGCAGTGCTCAAGATAAGGCACACGGTTGTGAAAGCGGTTCGCGATTTCTTTGACAACAATGGTTTTACGCTCGCGGACACTCCGATATTCACGCCGGCGGCCTGCGAAGGCACGACGACGTTGTTCGAGGTCGATTATTTTGGCGACGACAAGGCATATTTGACGCAGAGCGGCCAGCTTTATAACGAAGCGACGGCGGCGGCTTTTGGTAAATCGTACGCATTCGGACCGACGTTCCGTGCGGAAAAATCGAAGACCCGCCGTCACCTGACCGAATTTTGGATGGTCGAGCCCGAAGTCGCTTACGCCGGTTACGAAGATATGATGGACCTCGGCGAGGCCATGATCTTGTCCATCGTCGAGAGAGTTTTGACCGATCGTCAGGAAGAGCTTAAGACGCTTGAGCGGGACACGACGGTGCTTGAGGCGATCAATTCGCCGTTCCCGCGGCTGCATTATGATGATGCCGTGAAGATGCTGCAGGAAGGTTTTGCAAAGGGCGAGCTTGAGAATAATTTCGAGTGGGGCGGCGATTTTGGCGCTCCGGACGAGACCTATCTTTCGACGCAGCACGGAAAGCCTGTGTTCGTTCACCATTTCCCTGCCGCGATCAAGGGTTTTTATTTCGAGGTCGACAAAGACCGCCCCGAATGTGCGCTTGGCATAGATCTACTCGCGCCCGAAGGCTACGGCGAAATTATCGGCGGTGGCGAACGCGCTTCGTCGCTGGAGTATTTAGAAGAGCAGTTGAAACATCACGATCTGCCGCAGGAGGTATTTGAGTGGTATTTAGATCTTCGTCGCTATGGCAGCGTCCCGCACGCAGGCTTCGGCATGGGAATCGAACGCTGCACCGCCTGGATGGCCGGCATCGAACACGTGCGTGAGACAATTCCGTTCCCGAGGATGTTGTATCGATTGAAGCCGTAGTTTATGCCGGATGTTGTAATCATAGCTGGTCCAAACGGTGCGGGTAAATCCACGCTGGCTCCTCATTTGCTGCGTGATGGCTTGGGCATTTATGAATATGTAAATGCTGACACGATCGCACAAGGTTTGTCTGCCTTTGCACCTGAATCTGCGGCGATGGAAGCAGGACGCGTGATGTTGGAGCGTTTGAAAGGTCTTGCAAAAGAAGGCCGGAATTTCGCGTTCGAAACCACATTAGCTACGAGATTCTATTCAAAATGGTTGAGGTCGATACAGCAGCAAGGATATAACGTGCATCTTGTTTACCTTTGGCTTAGCTCGCCCGAACTAGCGATAGAACGTGTTGCTGCACGCGTGCGAGATGGCGGGCACAATATTCCGATGGAAACAATTCGGCGAAGGTACGAACGAGGTCTCGACAATTTCTTCAAGCTATATCAACCGTTTGTTGATTCGTGGGAAGTGCTCGACGTTTCCGAAGATTCGCCAAAAGAGGTTGCGTTTGGTGATAAAATGAATGGTTGGCAGACAACAAACGAATCAATATGGAAATTGATCCAAAGATAGACAAAAACACGCCGGACCTGTTGGTCAAATATCGTCACATCGTGAAAGCCGCCGCCGAAAAAGGTATACGTGAGGCACTGGCTCGGCACAAAGCTAACGGGAATCCAGTTGCAATTGCCCGCAACGGCAAAATTGTAATGCTAACGCCGGATGAGATAAGAAATATTTGACGTTCGGCATATACCGATTACGGTTTAAGATTCCGCTTGCTGGGATGTTATTCAGGTTGAAGTCTTCATCTTCGTTATGAGAATGACAGAACGACTAGTTGTTACGTTTGTCCTATCGCTTCTACTTTCTGTGGGATGCGTAGCGCAGACTTACAAGTCGCCGTGTGATTTCTCGAAATATAAGTATTCATGGATGGATCATTTTATGCCAAACGGAGTGCTTGTTCAGGAACGGCCAGTTTATTCGGAAGCCGCAAAAGCCGTCAACGCGAAAGGTACGGTACATGTGGATTTGATCGTCGACTCTAAGGGAAATGTTCGTGACGCCTGCGCAGTAAGTGGTCATCCGTTGCTTCAGGCTTCAGCACTCAAAGCTACTTGGAAAACCAAATTCAAGCCTAACTTTGGATTGATACTTCCGCAGTCAAAAAGGCTTAGGTATATGAAGACCGAGATCTTTTTCAAATTTGCAGGAAGATGAACGTAGGCAATTCATTGCGCACCAATTGTTCCGGGAAACATTGCAAAAGCTAGTTAGTCCTCAAATATGATCCAGCCGATCTTGCCGTCTTTGTTCATGCGGAAATTGTAGTAGACGGTTTTGCCCACGAGGACCATTTTGAATCTGTGGAACTCGGCGGCGGCTGGGTCGAGGTTGAAATGGTTTTCGCCGATCTTTTCGGAGCCGAGATAGGCGAACGTTTTCATTTGTTTGAGGTTGTCGGAAAGCTGCGTGCGGAATGCATCGCTCATCTTTGTCGCGAAGTTCGTCGATAGCTCCGCCGGACCATTTTTCGCGGCGATGTCTTTCAATATTTGCAGCGAACGATCTCTGCGAGCGGTGTCGTTTATTTCTTTCAGGCCGCCGACGTAGCTGCCGGGAATGTAGTGATCGAAAACGCGTTTCGCGATGTACTCGGCACCAAAGCCGCCGTCTTCTAGGTTGCCGATAACCGCGACGGTGAGTTTGTCTTTTGGAAAATAGTAAACCATGCTCCCGAAACCGCCGACCGTCGATCCCGCGTGCAGGATGAATTTGTTGCCGTTGAACGTGTTGGTAAAAAACGCGAAGCCATGACTAACGCTGCGGCCGTCGTTGATCTTTGCGGGCTTGAGCATTTCTTCGAGACTTGTTTGGCTGACGACGCGGCCGGTCAGGACGGCTTCCCACCATTTCGCGAGATCGGTCGTCGTCGCCAAAATTCCGCCGCTGGCTGCGATCACTTTCGGACGAAATGGCTCGCCGTTCTTGATGACATCATTTCGCAGAACATAGCCCGAGACACGATTGGCAACGACGTCTTCCTGATGTTTGAAACGAATCGACGGCAAAGCGAGACGCTTGAGGATACGCTCGGTGACGAATTCTTCGTACGACTTCCCGCTCGCTTTCTCCACGATAATTCCGATAAGCGGCAGGTTTGTATTTGAGTAGAGCCAGTTGTCCTTCGGAGCGAATGTAAGTGGGAAACTCTTTACGAGGTCTATGAATTCTTCGGCTGTGTATTCGCGGCGATATGAGAATTCTTTCACCTCCGTCCAGTCTTTCAAACCGGAAGTATGATTCAGCAGATCGCGGATAGTGATCGCTCGCCAAGTGTTCGGAGCGTTCGCAGGTAGATATTGCAAGATGGGGTCGTCGAGGCGCACCTTGCCGTCTTCGACAAGGAGCATGATAGCTTCGGACGCAAACTGCTTAGAAATAGAACCGATCTCGTAAACCGAATCACGGCTCGCGGGCGTTTTAGATTCTAGATCAGCGAAACCATAGCTGCTCTCACGAACAACTTTGCCGTCACGTAACACTGTGATCGACATTCCGGGAATCTTGCGTTTCGTGATCTCGGCTTTAACAAAGTCGTCGACGCTGTCGGCATTAGCGACCGTCACAAACGCTAATACGCACAGTAGTCTAATAATTCTTACTGTTGTGACAATATTTATCATGCTATTCGCTCGGACGGAGGTATTCATTGCATTGTACGTAAATGCGGATACAATGGAAATTAATCGTGGCTTAATATTACAGAAATCACATGAAACTTATTCTTGGATGAGGATTTCCATTTCATTTTTACTTTCTTTTTTGTTGCTAGCAGGCTGCGAGCTTAAAGAAGAACTATTCCCCAACTGTTCCGGATTCGTAACAGCGTCGCCGGAAACTTACGAAAAAGGTAGCGAGCTCTATTATCTATCTTGGGTCGAGCATGGCACGTTCGGGCCGAAAGGTGAATCAGCGAGAAGGCTATTGCTCATGCCAAATAAGAAAGAGGTTGAGTTCGCAGAAAAGATATATAGATGTCAGGATCGTCAAGTTATTAAGAATATGATGGCACTGGTTCTTTACGATCTAAGTCCAGAGAAATACACATCGACCGCAACCAAACTGTTGACGGAAAATGATTTTGAGATGCATGCCGATCTTGAGGGCAGTTGGGTGAAAGCTGGTGAGGAGTTCGAAGGTAAAGAAGTGGACTTCTATTTCGACTGGGGCGGCGAAGCAGGACTGCGTCTCCTGAAGAATGGTAAATTCTCACAGGTAGGGGCTGAAATGCTAGTCGATCGAGTCAGTAGTTCTTATGCGCCGCACCACGCACACGCGGTAGAACTTCTTTCAATGTTCGACGAACTCCCAAGCGTCGATCTTAGCAATCCGCCAAAACGAGCAGAAGCTTATCCTTATGGACGTGTAAGAGACCCATATTGGAACGAGCAGATCGCAATCTTGAATAAATGGTTCTCGGAAAACGGATCGAGAATCTCGTGGGACGATGGGGCACGCCGTTATAAACTTCGCTGAATCGATACTTTATGTCCAGATACACTGCAACCATTACTTGGAAATCCGACTCCTCGGACACATTCACCAAACAACGCTACACTCGCGGACATGTTTGGGAATTTGATGGCGGAGTCTCTGTTCCGGCGTCGAGTTCGCCGCAGGTTGTGCCTAGGTTTTCTGTTGAAGCGGCGGTAGATCCTGAGGAAGCTTTGGTAGCGTCGGCCTCCTCGTGTCATATGCTGACGTTTCTATATCTTGCGGCGAAGGATGGTTTTAATGTTGCGAGTTACACCGACAATGCCGTTGGCGAGATGGCTGCGATGGACGACGGCCGGCGGTGGCTGGCGACAATTAGATTAGATCCGCAGATCGAGTGGCTAGACACTGAACCTAACGCCGAACAGCTTGCCGAGCTTCACCACAATGCCCACAAAGAATGTTATATTGCTAATAGCATCAAATCAGAGATCAAGATCAAGGGAATTATCGGAGGGGACGATGACTAGGAAACTCACATTTCAGCGGTATATCTTTGCGGCAGCGATCACGTTGGCCGCATTTTCTTTGTTGAATGGGCAGACACTTGTTAACAGCGAGCTCAACGGAACGCTAACGTCTAGCGAAATGAACGCGCTGATCGCCAAAGCATTTCCTGACGGCTCGGTTTCGCAAACTACGTCGATCGTAGAACTTCATAAGGTCACTTATACTTCGGTCGATGTAAACAACAAACGAGTGAACCTAACGGGCCTTGTTGCCGTGCCTGTCGGAGGTGCTCCGAAAGGCCTTGTTGTCTATTGTCACGGCACGACAGTCGATCGCGGACGTTCGCCGTCTAAATACAAAGGCAAAGGCGAAGCTCCCGAGACCGTTGAGGCAATTGCGGCGTTCGCCGGCGGCGGTTACGCGGTCGTGCTGCCGGATTATCTGGGGCTTGGAGATCACAAAGGGGCACATCCTTTTCCTTTTGCGAAGATAAATGCTGCTTCGGGACGCGACATTATTTCGGCAGCGAGGTCGTTTGCTAAGCAAAAGAACTACAAAATTGGTCGGGAACTCTTTATCACCGGCTACAGCGAAGGCGGAGCGGTTGCGATGGCTTTGACGCAGCTTTTGCAGTCCTACATGAACGAACAATATCAGGTCACAAAGAGTGCGCCGCTCAGCGGACCTTATGATCTGTCGGGAGTAACTCGTAACTTCATCCTTACCGATACCAACGAGCAAGTTGGATTTGTTCTCAGGCTCTATTTGATGTCTTACGTGACCAATTTCATGAACAAAGAGAAAGGCATCAAGCTCAACACGTTCTATAAAACTGCGCTCGCGAACGCTCTTGGACTTAATTACCGATTGAATCCGACGGACGAAGGCGTGATAAAGAATATCGGCATCACAACAATGCTGATGCGGGCTGATAATAAGCTTTCGAACGTGCTCCAACCTGCGTTTTACAAGCAGATCAAAGAAGGAAACTCGTCGAATATCGTGGTCAGGATGTTCAAAGAGAATGATGTGTACGATTGGTCGCCTCGCGTGCCAATGATGATGGTTGCGGTGGACAAAGATTTCGTCGTGAGTCCTGAAAATACCACTAAAACGTACGAAACAATGCGTCGCAGAGGCGTAACAACACAAAACCTGAAGACCGTGATGCTTCCCGACACCTTCAATCATCTTACAGGCATCGCTCCGGCGCTTGCGAAGACTCGAGCGTTCTTTGACGGAGGCTTTGCCGCGGTTCCTGAGGCTAAATGAGAGGTGTCGAACGCATAATTACGGCTTCCGAATCGGTTTTGCCGGGTGAATTTGTGGTTCGTCGGGCTTTGCCGAGGCGTGAGTTGCGGCGTGTTGGTGGTTTTGTGTTTTTGGATCACTTTGACGAGCAAAATGTGACGCCTGAAAAGTTCGATGTGCCGCCTCATCCGCATATTGGGCTGCAGACTGTGTCTTATTTGTTCGAAGGCGAGATCTTGCACCGTGATAGTTTGGATTACGAACAGCTTATCTCGCCCGGCGACGTCAATTTAATGACCTCGGGACGCGGAATAGCGCATTCGGAACAGGTTGCCAAGACGCAAGAGCGGCTTCACGGGCTGCAAATATGGATCGGTTTGCCGCACGACAAGCGGAAAATCGAACCGGCGTTCGAGAATTTTCCTAGAGACGGCTTCCCTATCGTTAATTTTGGCGAAACGAGCGTCAAAGTCATCTTCGGAGAGCTTGAGCGAAGCACTTCACCGATCAAAACGCATCAGAAATTGGTTTATTTCGACATAAATTCGCCTAATGGCGGCGATGTGACGCTTCCTTGCGACGAAAATGACGAACTTGCCATCTATGTAACCGATGGCGAGGTCGTTGTTGATGGGCAAAGCGCCAAAAGATTCGATCTCGTGCAGCTTTCAGCGGGAGATTCGGGCGAATTAAGCCTCGCGGAGGCGTCGAGATGTGTTTTAATTGGCGGCGAACCGCTTCCTGAGCCGACTGTGATCTATTGGAACTTCATCGCAGATTCGATGGATGAGGCAAAACAGGCGATGAGCGACTGGGAAAGCGGTAAATTCCCTGTCGTAAACAAATATCGGAAGATCGTATGAAAATTTACGACGAGTGGACGTATCATCGGACCAAACTTTACGACAAACAACGCATGCGTTGGCATTTTGTCACGCGATATTTTCATGTCGAAGACGGCGAGATCGAGCCGCGCGAGCTTTATTTTCGAAATGACGACGAAACTGTGTTCGGAATGATCCGTTACGACAACATAAAAACCTTTCCGTACCGCGATTGGAACTTCCTAAAGAACAAAATACTCACAAATCCGGCGTTCCGAAAGCAGTTATTAGACGACGAAACGCGTTCGGTTTGGAAAAAGAAGTGGCGATAACGTTTGCGAGAATCTCGTTTAGCTTTCTGTGTAGTGAATGAGCCTTTATGGAAATCCCAAATGACAGAGTAATAGGCCTTAGTACCGATGATCTCCCAGGAGCAATAGCCGCGCATGTCGAAGATGGCTATCGGCTCTTGATGATAAAGCCGGCGGATGATCCAACTTTTGCTTTAATGACTGATGATGTATTATTTGTTGGCATTCATGAACGTCGCGGTCCGGTTACTACTAAAAAGGGCGTAGTAAATTCATTTGCTGACAGCCCAATTCCCGGAGAATGGCATAATGGTCGTGCCGGGATGATGTATCGAGACCTTATTCCGGGCAGAATTGGCGGAAAGGTGATCGCTTCGCACATTAAACTGCTCGAAGACGGGCCGGTTGCCGATTATGTTCACTATCACAAGGTCGAATTTCAGATGATCTACTGTCTAAAAGGCCGGATCGAGGTCGTTTACGAAGATCAAGGCCCGCCATTTTGGCTCGAACCCGGCGATTGCGTTGTCCAACCGCCCGAAATTCGCCATCGCGTGCTCTTTGCCGAGGGCAACGGCGAGGTTTTAGAACTAACCATGCCCGCCGAACACGAAACGTGGATCGATCACGAACTGACGCTCCCAAACGACACGATAGACACCACCAGACTATTCAACGGGCAGCCATTTGTGTTTACAAAGGCTCCGAAAAGCAATTAGTTGACAAATTATTGATCAATGAACACCGTCATTAGACAAATGGACGCGTTCATAAGCCAAATGTTGGCGATTATTGGGTTAGTGTTGGCGATTTAAGAGTTGATGTTGGCGATTTAAGAGTTGATGTTGGTGAACTTAGAGTTAATGTTGGTGAACTTAGAGTTAAAGTTGGTGAACTTAGAGTTAATGTTGGCCAACTTAGAAGTAATGTTGGTGAACTTAGGGTTAAAGTTGTCCAACTTAGAGTTAAAGTCGGTGGTTTTAGAGTTAGTGACGGCGATTTAAGAGTTAGTGTTGGCGATTTAAGGGTTGATGTTGGCGATCTTAGAGTTGATGAACGCGTTCTAAGGTTAAAACTCGAGTCTCGAATTGGATTTTTCTCTTATTTCACGGAGTTTTGCGACGAATTCACGCTGATCTAGCTCGATCGCGCCGTTTTGAACGGCTATTTCGCGGCCTTCGGCGGTTAGATCGAAGTGTGGAGAGCTTTTCGGCTGGAACCATTCCGGTCTCATGCCCAGGTTGACGGCGAAATTCATAAGTTCATCGACAGAATCGCCGATCAAATGGCAAGACGGCCCATGTCGCCAGCCGTAATCGCGTAGGTTGTCGACGTAAACGGGCATCAGTTAACAGTTAATAGTGAACAGTGAACAGTGACAAGATGAAATATCACCGCCGATTTCCCTATTTCACTGTTCACTATTCGTTGTTCACTTTCTTTTCGCTGTTTCAGTGCCGAATTTGGTCGAACCTTGGCCGCCCCATTTTCCTGCGAGGGTTCCGTCGTCCTGAACATCATAGCCAACGAACGAACATTGCTTGCCGCCGAAGCCAACGGCGACAAATTCTCCGGCGCGAATGCCGAAACCGGTCAGCTCAACGCCTGCGCTCCACTTAAAGCTGTAGCCTTCGCCGTCTTTTTTGACGTCCAATTTGCCTTTGTACGGTTTGCCCTCGGGATTCTTGCCTTCGATGTCGTACGAACCCTCGAGATCGGAGCCGCTGGTGCGTTTCGCGGACTCGGTTTCCATAGTATTTGTGCCCCAATAGCCAACTTTTCCGTTCATAGAACCATCGCCGGCAATTTTATACAGCACAACGCCGCAACCTTTGCCGTTCGGGCCGTCAGTGTAGGAAACTGCGACCTCGCCGTCGGTCATTACGCCGACTCCGTCGTAGCTATTTTTGCCGGAAACCCACGAAAATTGGTAAACATCGTCGCGTTTTGTGACGGTAAGCTCGGCTTTGTACTCGCCCCCGCCGTCGGGATTAGTTCCCGTCGTATCGTATTTGCCTGCGATGTCAACATCCTTCTTTGGAGCCTCTGCTTTAGGCGATGCAGCAGGCGTCGAAGCCGAATTATTGGTGTTCGACGTTGATGTCGCAGAGTTTGTTCCAACGCTAAAGTTGCACGCAACGCCAAAAATAGCAGCAAGTGCCAGCGCGATAGCGAACGAAGTAAGTTTGAGTAGTTTCTTCACGATAATTCTCCTTGTTACTGAACTTAGAACGGGTGTCGAATTAGATTCTAATGCTGTTTGAAAAAGATTTCCATACGCCGTTTTGCAAGAAAGCGGCTTGGTGGCGTTCAACAAACTGAACAGCGATGATGCAGAGTTCTTCTGCGACAAAATAATTGGAGGAAACGATGATGAAGAAGACCACATCGTTGGCCGAACCGACGGCTAACGACAAACTAGAACTGTACTTAACCAACACAAAGCTGTGGCGAAACCTATTTGCCTTCGCCCTATTACTAACCTTGACCACGTTTGCCGGTATTAATGCCAACGCGGCAACATTTACCGTGACCAGCAATGTTGACTCAGGCGCCGGAACTTTGCGACAGGCGATCTTGGACGCAAACTCGCTTGCCGGACCGGACACGATCGTGTTTGACGGTAGCTTCCCGCTTGTCGGACTGTCGAGCGAGCTGAACATAACTTCGGATATTACCATCGACGGATCGATGGTGCGCGGAATGTACATTAGCGGCGGTAACGTGTCGCGAATATTCAACGTCGTGTCCGGAAATCTGACCATAAATTCCCTTTCACTAACCGGAGGTCGGGCTCCGACAAACCAAGACGGAGGCTGCATCCAGTCTGCGACGACAGGAATCGTCACGATAAACCGATCGACCCTGTTCAGCTGCGGTGCAACCAACGGCGGAGCAATAGTTCAGACCGGTGGAAGTCTGGTGTTGCGAAACTCAACCTTTTTCGCGAACAGCGCAACGGTCGGCGGAGGAACCCTACTGGTTAACTCGAACACCGCGACCGCTACGATCGTCAGTTGCACGATCGTTTCCAACAGCGCTTCCAGTAATGGCGGCGCAATTCGCGTCACAGCGGGAAACTTGGCGATGGGAAACACCATTGTTGCGAATAACAATGCGCCGACAAATCCGGATGTCTCGGGGAATGTTACATCGCAGGGCTACAACTTGATCAAGAA
>CALMPJ010000135.1 GCA_937871585.1 uncultured Acidobacteriota bacterium
CTTGGTTCCACGCGGATTGAGCCTCGCGTTTGGTTCTTTCGAAATCCCAGTGCGGTATCTCGGCACGCATATTCGCGACCGCGCCTTCGGTCGAAACCGGCGAGATCGCGAACTTGACCTGTATCTTTTCGTCCTTTTTTGTGTCGAAATCGAAATGAGCGCGGATCTGCTTTCCTGCTGCCTCGGGGAAGTTCTTTGTCTGATCGAACTTACGCCAAAATCCGCGATAATCGACCTTGCCAAATTCCCGGAAACCATACGATTTGAACGGTTTAGAGAATTCCATCGCGAAATAGATGGTTCTCGTACGAGCCCAGCCGTTCGTCTGGCGATACCCGACTATCGTGTGATCGTTCTCAACTCGGGCAAACGTCCATACGTTCTTGTCTCCATAGTCGTAAATTCCGTGCATCAGGTCCAGAATGATATGGGCATCGCTCGATTCATTCGGAAACGTGTACTGGTGCATCCCCACACGAGTCGTCGAGGTCATCTCGGCGAGGATATTGTCGTCTTCAAGCAAGACCTTGTAATAGCCGGCCTCGGCGGTTTCGTTTGCGTGAGAGAACGCCGAGCGAAATCCGCTCTTCGGATCGCCTTTCGTTCCGGGTTCTAATTGCAATGGTCCAACGGTCGGCATCACGAGAAAATCACCAAGGTCGCTATGTCCCGTGCCGCTAAAATGCGTGTGCGAAAATCCGACGATCTCTTTGTCGTCATATTGGTAGCCGGCACAATATTTGTATGTATCTTTATTGTACTTGCCGCCGATGTTGTGCGGCTGCTGGTCCGTGTCCGGTGACAGTTGAACGCTGCCAAATGGAACGGTGGCTCCGGGATAAGTGTGTCCCATTTTCTGGGTTCCGATCAGCGGGTTTACGTATTGGATAAAGTTCGATGTTTGGCCGAACGTGCTTGAGATGAGGGCAATAATGAACACGGCTGAGATGAGTGCTTTCATAGGTTCACGAGTCGTCGGCGTTTAGCTGCCAACTGCCTAGACGAAAATCAAAAAACTGTCGTAAATGACATTACTAATCATATAGATGCCTTATCGGCATAGAAAATCGATATGGCAATTTTCAAATCTACGTTGTCGCATAACTAGACAATTTCCGGCTTTGCAAATAGACTATTTCGTTTGCCGAACTTAAGCGGCGGCACGATAGTATTATGGCAATTTCTGCAAACGATATTCGCAAGGGCATGGTGATCCTGCACGAAGGGGCACCGGTCAAGGTCATGGAATTTCATCATCACACGCCGGGCAATCTGCGTGCGATGGTTCAGGCACGGCTTCGTAATCTGCTGACCGGAAACTCGTTCGAGTACCGTTTCCGCTCGAACGACACGCTCGACAAAGTGACGCTCGAACAGCACAAGATGGACTACCTCTATTCGGACGGCACGCACCATCATTTCATGAATAATGAAAATTACGAACAGGTGCAGCTGACCGACGACGAACTCGGCGATTCGGCTCAATGGCTGATGCCGAACCTGACGATCGAAGTCGAGTTTTACAATGGCTCGCCGATCGGTGTGACGCTTCCGGCCACGATGGACCTCGCCGTTTCACGAACCGATCCGCCTTTGAAAGGTGCGACGGCGTCGAACTCGAACAAGCCTGCGACACTCGAAAACGGCGTTACCGTTTCTGTCCCGCCATTCATCGTCGAAGGCGAAATGATCCGCGTCAATCCTGCTGAAGCACGCTATATGGAGCGTGTAAAGTAAGGTAAAAGACTATTGTTTTACGAGCGGCTTCGAAGCGGTTCGAGGCCGCTTTCATTTTTTTGGTCTTACCACTCGATTAAGACTATATAATGGCAATAGTTTAGCTGATGTTCTTCACCTACAGCCTTTTATACACGCTTGCGTTCGTGCTGTTGTCACCGCGTTTTCTTTGGGACGTTGTGACGGGCGGCAAGTACGCGGCTGGCTTCAAGCAGCGCTTGGGCTTTCTGCCGGCTTTCGAGAAAGACCAACGAAGCGTGGTATGGCTGCACTGTGTTTCCGTCGGCGAAGCAAATGCCGCGCGGCCGCTGGTCGATGAGTTTCGGCACCAGTTTCCGACGCACAGGTTGATAGTTTCGACCACGACCCGAACAGGACAGAACCACGCCCGCGATATTTTCAAGCATTCGGCCGACTCGATCTTTTACTTTC
The DNA here is from genome assembly GCA_937871585.1 of uncultured Acidobacteriota bacterium. GTDB lineage: Bacteria > Acidobacteriota > Blastocatellia > Pyrinomonadales > Pyrinomonadaceae > OLB17. The sequence goes on from CALMPJ010000135.1 coordinate 2,170, forward strand.
CGTTTGACTGGAAGTTCAGCGTAAAACGTTCGCTCAAGCACTTCGAGCCAAACGCCGT
>CALMPJ010000136.1 GCA_937871585.1 uncultured Acidobacteriota bacterium
CTGCTTGATTATGCCCGCAATGGCGGAAATCTGGTCGTCCAGTATCAACGTGGGCAGTTTGCGGCTTCGGGGCTGCTGCCGTTTCCCGCGACGACCGCCGATACGCAACGAACGGCCGCCGGTTCTATCGCTCGTGTGGTCGATGAGAATGCTAAAGTCACGATCGTCCAGCCCCAACATCCGTTTTTCACGACGCCGAACGCCATTACGGAAAAAGATTTCGACGGCTGGGTGCAAGAGCGAAATGCCTACAATCTCGTGACGTTAGATCCGCAATACACGGGCCTGCTCGAATCGCACGATGCTGGTGAACAACCAAACAACGGCGGCCTTGTTACCGCTAAGTTAGGGAAGGGAACCTGGACATACTGCAGCTATTCGTTTTTCCGACAACTCCCAGCGGGCGTGCCCGGAGCATATCGGCTATTCGCAAACATTGTCGGCCAGCCGCGTGCCGTGAAATAAGGGTTGACAAGCGGCATAATTGCCGATTATGATTTGAGTGTATTCATAATTTAGCTATGAACGACAACGCAGCATTCTTTTTTACGACCAGCTTTTACTTTTATTTTAAGGGCAAAGCGGCCGTAGGATCGTGTGTTAGCAGATAAGCGAAACGACAAGGATTCAAACGAAAAGGCCGCACCTGATGAAGGTAGCGGCCTTTTGCTTTTACCACTATGACAATCGAAGCTGTAAGAACTGAAATTGATACCATCGATCGCGAGATCGTCGAACTATTGGCTCGCCGCGGCGAACTCGTCGGCAACATCGGGCGGCAAAAAGCTGCCGCCGGTATTCCGATAAACGACCGCCGACGCGAGGCTCTCGTTTACGAACGCGTGATCGACATCGCTCAAGGCCGGATTTCCAACCGTGCTGTGACCGCGGTTTTCTCGGCGATCCTAGACGAATCACGGCGTTCACAATTGCGGATCCGCGAAGAGATATTTGCGGGAGTTTGCGTCCGATGACCAAGGTCGCGATTCAGGGAATTCGCGGTTCGTACAGCTCTGTCGCGGCGATCGAGGCGTTCAGCGATCGCCTTGAACTCGTCGAGTGTACGTCGTGCGACGGTGTGTTTCAGGCGATGGCCTCAGGGCTCGCGACGCATGCAGTATTGCCTATTCGCAACTCGATAGTCGGTAAGATCGATGCGACGAACCGGCTGATCGCGGAGTATCGGCCGAGGTCGTTGGGCACACTAAAGGTCACGGTTGATCACGTGCTGGCAGCAATTCCGGGAACTTTGTTCAATGAACTCGACAGTGTGCGTTCTCATTCCGAAGCACTGAAACAGTGTTCTAAGTTTCTCGAAGAACATCCGCACTTGCGAGCCATCAGTGGTTTCGACACCGCTTCGAGCATTCGAAGCGTGATTTACGACAATATCGTTGGTCAAGCGGCGATCTGCAGCAAGGCTGCGGCGGAAATGTATGGTGCGGAAGTCCTTAGAGAAAATATCGCAGATACAAGCGGGAATATGACCACGTTTGCGATCCTTAAGTTTGTGCCGAAAAGGCGAACGGCCGCTACTCTATAGTCAGGAGCAAAGCTCCAGCTTCTACGGTATCGCCCTCGGCAACCTTGATTGCGGCGACCGTGCCGTCTTTTGGGGACTTCATTTCGTTCTGCATCTTCATCGCCTCGACGACTATGACGCCGTCGCCTTTTGCAACAGTGTCACCCTCGGCAACCAGAATACGGACGACCTTTCCGGGCATTGCGGTCTTGATCTCGGCGAGACCATCGCCGTGTTCGTGATCTGAACCCGAACCTCGCAGACGCTTTGGATCTGACAAAGCAACCTCGACCGCACGTCCGTTGATGCTCACGAGCGAAACTTCAGGCTTGGTCGTTACATGAGCTACATGTTTCGCGGCACCGTCACGCAGGACATAAAGTCCGGGCTCGGGCTGCGATACGTCGAGCGAATACTCGCGGCCATCGACCGCCGCGTTGACTTTGCCGCCGTCGCGTTTGATATCGACCTCGTGCTTAGTTCCGTCCAGTTCTGCGTGAAGTTTCATAAAAAGTGTTTTGCCCGCGACCTACGTGAAAAATAGACGTAAATCGCGGGCAATTTTGTTCGTTCAACGAACTACCATGTGCAAGCGTACATTGAGGTCGAAGCCTTTGCGGTTTCGATAGCTTTGGTGCAAACGTCTTTGAGCGTTGCTTTTCCCGCTGGTGTTTCGGCAGTTTTCTTAAATCCGTCGCGTTGTGCTTGGAAGGCCGTCTTCATCGGGCCTTCGACCTGCGGCGCCTTGGCGGCGATGCTGGTCAAGCAAGCTTCATACTTCTTAATGTAATCGTCGCACTCTGCAACACCGACCGAATCACCTGCGGCAACGTCGGTTTTAGGAGCGTCCGTCTTTGGTGCATCGGCCTTTGGAGCGTCTGCTTTGGTTGCCGGCTTGGCGGCTGCGTTGTTTGAGGTGTTTGTAGCTGCCCCGCCGCACGCAGCGGCGAACACAGCAAACGTTACTAGAAGGTAAAGTGCAAAAATCTTTTTCATTGAAATTCTCCTTGATTGGCTTTACGGAAATGGGCTTAGCGCTTACGCAGAAGCCCCACTAAAATTGCCTGTTTCTAACTCGTAAATAGTAATTCGAAACACTCGCGTCGCGCAATGTACCTATCACTTATTCGGCTGCGGCGTTACTCGCAGGTATGGCTTGATCTCGTTCCAGCCTTTGGGGAATTTGGCTTTCGCGTCTTCGTTTGAGACTGCGGGGACGATGATGCAGTCGTCGCCGTCTTGCCAATTTACCGGCGTCGCGACGGAGTAGTTTGCGGTGAGTTGCAGCGAATCGATCACGCGTAAGATCTCCGCAAAGTTCCTGCCCGTCGAGGCCGGATAGGTCAACGTCAGCTTCACTTTTTTATCGGGGCCGATGACGAAGACCGAACGCACGGTGAACGTGTCGTTCGCGTTCGGGTGGATCATGTCGTAAAGGTCCGAGACCTTGCGGTCGCTGTCGGCGATCATCGGGAAATTGACGGCGGTGCCTTGGGTTTCTTCGATGTCGCGTTCCCAGCCGACGTGCGAATCGAGCGGATCGACGCTGAGGCCGATGACCTTGACGTTACGCTTGTCGAATTCGGGCTTCAGGCTCGCCGCCATGCCCAATTCCGTCGTACAAACCGGCGTGTAGTCTTTCGGATGCGAAAACAGCACGCCCCAACTGTCGCCCAGCCATTCGTGAAAATTAACCGTTCCCTGAGTTGTCTCCGCCGTAAAATCCGGTGCTTCGTCACCTAAACGTATCGCCATAAAACCTCCGTATGATATGAGAATATTGTAGCAAACTGCCGATCATTTAGATTCGCGTTTGCCGACGAACCAGAAAATGATGATGTCGATGACGGCGACGAACGTCACGATCGCACCGGCGATTATCATCAAGTTCGACCCAAGCAAAAACCCAACGATCATCGCCAGCACACCGCCACCCAAAGCATACGGGCCACCACGCCGAAGCGTGTCGTAAATGAACTCGATCTCCCAAATGATATTGCGCATGGTGAACCTTACAAAAGTTTCATCGTGTGCGGAGCACACAACATAACTTTAGCTACAGGTGAAGCCCCGCTTCGGGACGTAACCTGTAGAACCATGTAACCATAAACCAGCGGAGCGTGTGAAACACGCGACATTAATCCCAGAGATATTTGTCGTCGAAATCGACATTGTGCTGCCGCAGAAGGCCTTTGTATTCGTTTTCGAAATTTCGCTTCAAATGATGTTTCTTTTGGTTACGAACATAATCGCGAACAATATTCGCTGCAGATTCGCTTACGGAAAAGGCACCGTAACGCCGCTGCCAGGAAAACTTGGGCTGATGATTATTTCGGATCCATTTTGATGAACTCGCTTTCAGGTCACGCACAAAATCGGACAATGCGACGACGGGTTCAAGGCGAGCGAAAACGTGGGTGTGGTCCGGCATCCCGTTGATCGCGATCGGTTTGCCTTTGTGATTGCGGATAATTCCGCCGAGATATCGGTACAGCTCGTCTTCCCACGTCGGCGAGATCAGAGGGAAGTGGTCTTTTGTGCCAAGGACGATGTGATACAAAAGGTGAGTGTGAGACATGGTTTTATGTCGCGTGTTCCACACGCTTTGCGATCGTGGTTGGTTACGATACCACAGGTTCCGTCCCGACGCGTCGGGACTTCACCTGTGGCTAAAGTTATTGTGCGTGCTCCGCACGCAGTCAGATCAAAGAACCCAAAGCACGAACTACGGAGTTGGCGGTGTTGGTGGTTTCGGTTTCTTTGGGGCGCGTTCGACGTGGGTGGCTACGGCCCAGGCGGCTAGGGCTCCGGTGTCGGAGACGAAGAGCGGGACCATTTTGTCGAGGGTGCGTTTTATTTGCATGGCGGCGGCCACGTCTTGATTGATCTCGGCGACGGCGGCGGCGCGTGAGCCGAGGGCACCTGAAGCGTCATCGGTCGCTGCTTCGAATCCGTTGGCGGCGATGGTCAATTCCGGTGCCCAAGTCGCGTTCCCGCAGAATTCGCTAATGATATCGCCAAATTCGCCTTCGCGCAGAACGAACGCGCGGGCCGTGGCCAGCAGGTCGGCGTCGCTCATGTTTCGGCGAAAACGGAATACTTCTTGAATGCCCGGATGATCGGGTTCGGCGGCGACTGCTGCGTCGGAAACATTTGCGACCTTTGTTCGCAGCGTTCGGCGAGCGTCGTCTTTTTGCTCAAATTCTTCGCCGGTTTCGCCGACCGCGAACGCCTGAGCGCTTGCCTTAGCCTCGATCGAATCAACCATTGCACTGAGAGCCGCAAACTTTGTCGCAAGCATGCTGCCGACAGGAACAAAGGTCGAAAAATCGACCGACCATTTAACATCACGTTTGCACGCCTCGAAATCGCGGCGATTACTGTCTTTCATTGATCGTGTCCTCCAGAGAGTTAGATTCCCACCGTTTGTGCGTGGGGTGACAAGATAATACAACGGTTTGTGGAAAATTGCGACGGTTTATTTGATGAACTGACGGACGGAAAAATAATGCGACGGAAGGAAAAATAACGTGACGCGAGCAGTGTGAGAAAGAATTTTGGCTAAAGCCAGGAACGCGTGAAGAAATCGTTCCACTAGCTGAAGCTAGTGGCAACTGATGAAGAAAAAGGGCGGCGTGTGCTAGATATCTTCGTCGGCTTTGGAAATACGGAGGAGCGTGATGCGTTTTTCGTCGGCCTCGATAATTTCGATGTCGAGGTCTTTGACGGTGAGTTTTTCGCCGACTTTTGGGACCGTACCGTGTTCTGTGACGACGAGGCCGGCGATGGTTGTGTAATCGTCGTCTTCGAGTTCAACGTCGAAAAGTTCTTCGACGCGTTCTATCTCGGTGGAACCTAAGACGTCGAAAACGCCATTGCCGATCTCGCGGATCTCGATCACTTCTTCGCGTTCGATGTCCTCGTCTTCGATCTCGCCGACGATCTCTTCGATGAGATCTTCGACGGTGACGAGTCCCGCGACGCCGCCGTATTCGTCGATGACGATCGCGAGTTGAACGTGCTCACGCTGCATCGATTTTAAGAGTTCGTCGGCCGTTTTTGTCTCGGGAACAAAGAACGCGTCGCGCATTATCGTCTCGACAGCGTCTTCTTTGCGGCCCGTGGCGAGAGCGGCGAGCAGGTCGCGAACGTAGATGACGCCTTCGATTGCGTCGATATTTTCGCGGTAAACAGGCAGCCGCGAGACCTTTTCCTCGATAATCACGTCGCGAGCGTCTTTTATCGCGGTGCCAACAGCAACGGCGACGATCTCGGTTCGCGGCGTCATAATTTCGCCCGCTCGAGTCTCGCCGAACTCGACCATCGTCTCGATCATCTCGCGTTCGTCTTCCTCGATGATGCCTTCGGCTTCGCCAACTTCCATGAGCGCCGAAAGATCGTCGCTCGAGTCTTTGGCGGAATCTGCGGCTTCGGGCGTCGTCGTCTCGTCGAGTTTCGTGTCGTCTTTGTCGGTCGGCCGAAAAACGAACGGCGAAGTGATCGCGAGCGCAAACGCGTGCAGCGGACGTATTACGGGCAGCAATCGCAGCAAAGTTCGCTCATAATTGCGGCGAACAATGATCCGCGGCAAAACCTGACGAAATAGCGCAGTAGCAACCAAACCGATAGCCAACGCGACGAGCATCAGCATGTAGCCTTCGGCAAAAAGCGGTGCGACCGCGACCGTCGTAACGACGACGAAAAGCACGAGCAGAATTTGTATCGCACTGGAAAGCAAGAAGCGGAATCTCGCGCGGTTCTCAAGTATCTCGCGAAGCAACGCCGACGCATTTTTATTGCCCGCCGTCTCTTGGTCAGACGACAGCCGCCGCATTCCGACGTCCGTGACGTGCGAAAACGCGATGTCGATCGTGGCGACAAAGAGCATTCCAAGCAAAATGACCGCAGCGAAGATCCACTCGAGTTCCATATGGTTAGTCGATATTATGCGTGAATTTGAGGGCGAATGTATAGGGCATTTTACGCATCGAAATTTTTCCACGCACGGCCGTCGCGGGCGAGAAGTTCGTCAGCCGAAGTCGGCCCCCAAGTTCCGGACGCGTAATTAGGGAAATCTCGCGGACCGATGGCGTTCCAAACGTCCAGTATCGGCGAGACGATGCCCCAGCCGGCTTCGACCTGATCGGCACGCTGAAATAGCGTCGCGTCGCCGATCATGCAGTCGTAGATCAGCGTCTCGTAGCCCGTCATCGTCGTGCCGCCGAAATAGTCCTCGTAAGAGAAGTCCATATTCACGCCGCCGGTGCGGACCTCGAGCCCCGGCAGCTTCGCCGCGAAGCGCAACGAGATGCCTTCGTCGGGCTGAATGCGCAGCACGAGCT
>CALMPJ010000137.1 GCA_937871585.1 uncultured Acidobacteriota bacterium
AAGCAGGGCGCGAAGAAGAGATCACTCAGTTTTTGCAGATCGCCGCCCTCGGAACCGTCGCCGACATCATGGATCTCACCGGCGAAAACCGCGCGATAGTCGCTCTTGGGCTCATAGATCTCGCGAAAACTGACAATTGGGGCCTGAAAGCACTCATGGAAGTGTCGGATTGTCGTTCTGACATGACGAGTATGCACATCGGCTTCCGTTTAGGCCCCCGAATCAATGCTGCGGGACGCATGGACGTCGCTATGCACGTCGTCGAACTATTCGAAGCCGTCGATTTTGCTACGGCAAGAAAACTCGCGGCGTTATTAGACTCTCGCAATCGCGAACGACAGAAGATACAGCAGGAAATAACTGAGCTTGCGCTATTCGAAACGGAATCTCACGACGGAAAACACTTTATCGTGGTCGCGGGAGAGTCTTGGCACAAAGGCGTCATCGGTCTCGCCGCATCGCGGATCGCCGATAAGTTATACAGACCGACCATTGTCCTCTCAATAGACGATGAAGATATCGCCCATGGCTCTGCACGCAGTATTCCGGGCTTTCATTTGCTTGAGGCTCTCGAATCTGCTCCCGAACTAATGCACCGTTTCGGCGGCCACGCCGCCGCCGCAGGCATGGCAATGCCTCGAGAGAACATCGAGGAGCTTCGCGAAAGGTTAAACAGGCTCGCCGCGGACAAGTTAACCGACGACGATCTCATTCCGACGCTCGACATTGATGCTCTGATAACGCCCGAAACACTTTCGCTTGGCCTGGTAGAATCGCTCGCTGCTTTCGAGCCATTTGGAAAGGGCAATCCGAAGCCGATATTCGTCACTCGTGGACTCAAGTTACTCGACGATCCTTTCGTAATGAAAGAAAAACACCTCAAACTAAAGCTCGGGGCACAAAACGGGCGTACATTCGAGGCAGTTTGGTGGGACGGCGTCGCGAAATCTTCGGGGCAAACGCTGCGTGAGGGCACAGGCATCGAATTAGCTTATGTCGCCGAGGCAAATAAATGGAACGGAAACACGCGGCTTCAGCTTGTTGTAGAAGACCTCAGAGCAGATAATTAGGCAATAGTGGCAAACGGCAACGAAATTCACCTAGACAAATACAGAACACGAGCGGCTCTGCCGAATGTGCTGCGTTATATCGTGCTAGTGTGTTTCGGGATCGCGATAATTGCTCTCGTAGCTGCCTTTTACCGTGGCCGAAGCACGAATGGCTTCAAAGTCCGCAGCGAACACACGCAATTATCCGCCGAAGTTGTCGCAAATGTTGATAACTACGAACGCCTCGAGTCCGACAACGGTATTAACAAGCTCTACGTAAAAGCCGCAAATGCCGTGACTTACACCGATGGGCATCAGGAACTCACGGATGTATTCGTTAAACTCTACAACGACGAAGGAACCGAAGGCGAAACGATGACGAGCGGTCGGGCGTTGTACATTCCAGAGGACGATAAGAATTTCACTATCTATCTGAAGGACAACGTTGATATCAATGGTCGCGAGGGCATCAACGTTAAGACCGAGAACGTGGTTTACAGCAAAGCCAGGGATACTGTCGAATCAGACGAACTTGTTCAGTTCTCTCAAGGCGGCGTTTCCGGTAAAGCATTCGGGGCTGTGATCGATGTTGCCAATCAGAAACTTGATCTGCAGCGCGACGTTGAGATAAATAATCTCTCCGATAACGGCCAAAAGGCTCACGTCACTGCCTCTACCGCTCACTACGATCATATTGTTCGACAGTTTGATCTGCGTCAGAATGTGAGGGTTAACGTTCAAGGACCGCACTCCGATGTAACTGATGCATCAGCATCCCAAGCGTCTGTTTTCCTGAGCGAGACCACAGATGTAAATGAAAAACCGGACGTGAGATCACTCGAATTGACGGATAACGTTATGATTCGGTCGGTGCGTGGCGGTCAAATAACGAACGTGAATGCCGCAACGGCAAAATACACAATTGCCGACGAACGCGCAGAATTGAACGGCTCTGCATATATTGTAACCGCCAAAAATACGCTTAGGGCCGATTCTATCGTTTACGAACCCGCACAATTGCGTGCTGTTATGAACGGCGGAGTCGAAGTCACGCAAAGTAGCGACAGAGCTTCTGGCGATACTGTAAATATTGGTTTGTATGATGACCGATCAGTAAAACATATATCCGTTGTCGGAAACGCAATGGTCTTCAATTCGGCTCCGGAGCGAGGCACCACAGTTCGCGCTCCGCAGATCGATGCGTTTTGGAATGCGGGACAAGTGATATCGAGTGCTAAAACCAACGGTATGACGACGGTCAACATGGTGCCGGCAGGGAATTCTGGTGATACTCCGATCACAACCACTGCGGCACGTTCGATAAATGTAGCATTTATTGGCAATGGCTTGATCGCGCAGATCCAAACCGACGGTCGCACTACGATCAAGATCGACGGCGATACAAAAGCCGCTGATGGCTCTGCTAAATCCGTTTCGGCGGATTCTGTCAAAACCGACTTTCACGCCGATGGGAAGTTCATTAGGCGTGCCGAGGCCGTCGGCAATGCCGAGCTTTTTGTCGAACCATTACGTGGCGGCGATAGCGTATATAAAACGCGTGTCAATGCACCGCGATTTGACTGTGACTTTTACGGAACCGGAAATGCGGCAAAACTTTGCGTCGGTTCAACGAAAACCAAGACCGTTCGCGAGCCTATGTTCCAAAAAGAAGGTCGCGGACAGCAGACAATTCTTGGCGACAAACTCAATGCCTCGTTTGCGGAGTCGCCAAATGATCTCTCAACGCTAGTAGTTGCAGGAAACGCGAAGTTTACTGAACTTGATAGAAACGCCATTGCTTCGACAATAGCTTATACGGAATCGACAGGCATTGTCGCACTTCGCGGCGGTGAACCGACGGCATGGGACAATTCGTCGCGGGCAAAGGCTCGAGAGATCGATTGGGATTCGAAGCAACAGAGAACGACTTTGCGTGGAAAGGTCAGTACTACCTATTACAGCAAAAGATCCGCCGGCGATGCGATGCCATTTTCCGATAGCTCCAAACCTGTATTCATTACCTCAGACAATGCTGAATTCGATCACCCTACCGAGGTGGGAGTGTTCACGGGAAACGCACGCGGTTGGCAGGACGATAACTTCGTGCGAGCAAATAAGTTGACTATAATGCAGCGCGATAAGAGGTTTCTTGCGGATGGGAACGTACAGTCAACGATCTATGACGCGAAACAGAAAGATACGAAGGTTCCCGTATTTGTTAATGCCGGAAGCCTCGACTACAGCGACCGCGACCGACTCATTAAGTACCAGACAAACGTTGATATACGGCAAGGAACTGATCGGCTGACTTCGGGAACTGCCCTCATTTCCCTGAACGATAAGAACGAGGTCCAAAAGACCGTCACTGAGACGAATGTCGTCATAACACAACCCGGTCGGCGTGCGACTGGCGATAGGCTGGATTATACTGCTGAAAACGAGGTAGCAGTACTACGAGGTTCGCCTGCAACGGTTACCGACAGTGCGAATGGCTCGGTTCGTGGTACCGAAGTCACCGTATTCATGAGAGAAAATAGATTCACTGGCAATGGAAAGTCCGCTAAGAATCCAAGCGGGCGTACGCGCACAGTTTACAATACCGACCAGAGACCTTAGCGAATGACACTAGCGACCGAGCCTTCGAACGGTGATATTGCCGTATCAAAGCAAGTATTTCTAACCGGAACCGATCTACAGAAAACGTACGGCGGAAGACGTGTCGTCGACGGTGTTAGCGTATCGGTCGGAACCGGCGAGGTCGTCGGTCTACTTGGCGCGAATGGAGCCGGAAAGACAACGACATTTTATATGCTGGTCGGACTCGAACGTGCTGAAAAGGGTCGAATTGAGTTGTTCGAGAACGATGTTACTACGCTTCCTATGTATCTTCGTGCAAGACTCGGCGTTGGATATCTACCGCAGGAACCGTCAGTGTTTCGAAAGCTCTCAGCGGAACGAAATATTCTCGCGGTTCTCGAAACGATGCCGCTGAGTCGGCAGGACCGATCGGTTCGACTTGAAGAACTACTCGAAGAATTTGGTATCGCTCACGTCCGCAAAACACGCGGCGACGCCTTGGCGGGCGGTGAACGCCGTCGTGTCGAGATCGCTCGTTGTCTTGCGACCGAGCCTCGATTCATCCTGCTTGATGAGCCATTCGCCGGTATCGATCCGATCGCGATCGACGATATTCGCGAGATCATTGTTTATCTAAAGAACCGAGGGATCGGTATATTGATCACCGACCACAATGTTCGCGAAACATTGGCGATTACCGACCGCGCTTATATATTGTCAGACGGTAAGATCCTACGCTCAGGTGTTCCTGATGAACTCGTTGCCGATCCCGAGGTCCGGAGAAACTATTTGGGTGAGAGATTCACACTTTGAGCCCGCGCCACTCTTTTGATTTGTCTTCAAAATCGCTATACTTCAGTTACGGAACGTAAATTGCTGTACGGTTCCGCGACCGACGACCTTTCTAGCGGTTATGTCATCTTTGAGGCTTTCTCAAAACTTGTCACAGCGGATGGTCCTGACGCCTCAATTGAGGCAGCGGATCGAAATGCTGCAGATGACCACCGTCGAACTTGCCGAGCTCATCGAGCAGGAAATGGTTGCAAATCCGATCCTCGAAGAAGTCTCGCCCGGAGACGAGATCACTGAGATCGCAAACAACATTCTAGATCAATACGCCGACACTCAAGAAGGGCCGGATTCCTTAGCTCAATCGGCAAACGCGGAGCCCAACACTATCACACCGGAAGAATTCGCTGACTTAGAGTCGGTCGCTGCAAACGTAACCAGCGACAACGATTTTGAAGCAGACGCGGCGGCAGAGATCTATGGTGATGATGAGCCTCACATGGAGACGTCAGATTCCTTTGACGAGATCGATTATGGGCGTGAATTTCAAGATTACCTAGATCCCGGATATCGTACGCAAGAGATCGAATATAAGGAAGATGCTCCAAGTTTTGAGCAGTTTCTAACTCACTCTCCTTCGCTGACAGAACATCTCGAATGGCAATTGAATTTGTCTGACGTGCCACGTGCTCTGCGGCTGGCTGTTGACGCTATTGTCGGCAATCTCGATGAGGATGGACGGCTGGGAATTTCGCTCGAAGAAATTGCATCAATGTCGCGTTGCACCCTCGAAGATGCCGAAGCAGCCAAGCAGCTAATAATGATGCTTGATCCAGTGGGTTGTGGTGCTGAGAGTGTGCGTGAATGCCTCGTCGCTCAGCTACTCGCAGACGATGAGGAAGGTTCGCTCGCGATCGATCTTGTTAAGGATCACTTCGAAGACCTGCAACCGCATCGATTGCAGCATTTGTCGAAGGCAACAGGTGTTGATGTTCATACACTTGACGCCGAGATCGCCAGAATACGCGAATTAGATCCTTATCCGGGGCGAAAATTCTCGAATGACGATGCGATGTACGTCGCGCCTGAGGTCTACATTGAGAAAGTTGACGACGAATATCTGATATATTTCGTTGACGACGGCAGTCCGCGTCTTCGCATCAGTCCGACATATCACAAGATCGCCGAACAGTCGGAAACATCGAAGGAAACGAAGGATTTTATCAAAGAGAAAATGCGTTCTGCGGTCGATCTGCTGCGAAATATTGAGCATCGCCGGCAAACGATCTATCGTGTGGTCGAGTGTATTGTTCGTCGCCAGACCGAGTTTCTCGACCACGGCGTCGAGCATATTAAGCCAATGATGCTCAAAGATGTTGCTGAAGATATCGGCATGCACCTTTCGACGATCTCTCGCGTCGTAAATCGTAAATATGCTCACACTCCGCAGGGTGTCATCGAACTTCGACGATTCTTTAGCGAAGGAATGATGAATGAGGACGGCGAGGAAGTTTCGACACGTATTCTCAAACTCAAGATCAAGAAAATGATCGAGGACGAAGATACTAAGAAGCCCTTGACCGACGATGAAATAGCTGGAATTTTGAGCAAAGAAGGCGTGAAGCTTTCACGTCGAACTGTCGCTAAGTACCGCGATCAAATGCAGATCCCGGGTTCGCGAGAACGAAAGACCGTAATTTAAGCCAAGGTGGAAAGTATGAAAATTGATTATACAGGTCGACACATCGAGGTAACCGAAGCTATCCGTAAACACACTAGTTCGCATTTTGATCGTATCGAACAGTTGTTTGAAGGAAAGACCGCAAACGCACACATTATTATCGAGGTCGAGCGTGGCCGCCATCGTAGCGAAGCTGTCGTTAAATGGCGAAACGAGGTATTGAACGCAACATCGATCGACGACGATATGTATCATTCGATCTCACAAACGATCGACAAGATCGAGAAGCAGGCGCGTAGATTGAAGGAAAAGATCGTGGACAAATCGCACAAAGCGACCAAAGTATCTCAGGTAAAGACAGGGAATTTTGTAGACTAGGCTCAGTGTCGTTAAATGGAAGAACGCCGAAAGCATGACCGTGACCTACCGTCGCTGATCATAATTACGGGTCTTAGCGGCTCGGGAATGTCTTCGGCTACGGATGCATTTGAGGATCTCGGATATTTCTGTGTCGATAATCTACCGCTGACAATGGTGTCCACTTTCGGCAGATTAATGGTTCGATCAGCGGATCGCCCGGCGGCAATTGAGAAAGCTGTCCTCGTGATCAATATTCGCGAGCGTCAGTTCCTAGCTGATTTTTCTACTGAGTTGAAAAAACTGTCTAAGCGAAAATTGACGCCCTTCATCGTTTTCTTTGAAGCGTCCGACGAAGTGCTGCAACGGCGTTTTTCTGAAACCCGTCGGCCGCATCCTGCTCACGACGGCAAAAGCCTTGCGACTGCGATACGAAATGAGAAGCGTGCCTTGACAGACGTGCGCCGGATGGCGGACCTAATTGTTGACACTACTGATCATACGGTTCATACGCTGCGACGTATGATCGTTCAGAAGTTCAGCGGACGTAAGGATGGGGTTGGGATGCAGGTCGAGCTTGTTAGTTTTGGCCACAAGTACGGTAATCCGCGCGGGGTCGATCTGATGTTTGACGTTCGGCATCTTCCCAATCCGTACTTCGACAAGGAGTTAAAGCATTTGCCGG
>CALMPJ010000138.1 GCA_937871585.1 uncultured Acidobacteriota bacterium
GATGAATGTGTTGGCAGTGATGAACAGGAACACATAGATCGGGAAATAGAAGAATGAAAGTTTCTCTGTCGCGCGCGTCGTTAAACGTATCATTTCGTCGCGATCACCGCGTTGCTGCAGCTCGTTCATTCGCGGAATTAGGACAGACGTGACGGATTCGCTAAGCATCGCGATGAGGGGCACTTCGAAGCAGCCATAGGCATATATCGCAAATTCCGCCGACGTAAATCGATGTCCGGCGAAGTAATTGTGAATGTCCATTTGGGCCATCCACAAGATGCCTGCCACTCCGAACGGCACGGCGTATCGCATCTGCTCCCAGAAAAACGCCGGATCGAAAGTCCGCCAAAATCCGGGAAACCTCGACCGCAGATAAACGAACAGGACAAACGTCTGTATCACGCCCTGTATCATCGCGGCGTAAATGAACGATTCGACCGTCGAAAAAATGATCACCGCTCCGCCCATCAGCAGCGTTTTGGTGAACTGTGCAAGGATGATGAAAACGGTCGCGGTCTTCGCTTCTTGATTAGCGATCGCTACGGTTTCGAGAAACGTCGAAAAGATCCAGATCCAAATAACAACGCCGATATACGGAGCCAAAGCTGTCAATTCGGGGCTTTTGAATATATTTCCAATAAGTTGCGGGAAAAGAAAAAGTACAAGGCAAGCAAGTCCGCCGACGACGAAGTTGAACAACAAAATGTTCAATATCGCTGACGGCCGCCGGTGTTCATCGCGTGCCAGAAAGTAGTACGCGCTCATTGAGAACCCGACGGGCAGAATGATGACGGCATTCGCGATGACCTGAAATGCCTCGCGATAATGACCGACCTCAGTCTGAGTCAGATTTCGAACGATAAGCAGCGGCAGCATAAAGCTGAGCCCAAAGCCAATGACTTTGGCCATTAAAAGCCAAATGCTTTGAGCCTTAAGAGACTGCTTTTTCTCTTGAGTATCCATCGAGTTCAGAAACCGATAGCCAAACGCTGTCGAGATCGTCGAGCGCCCTGAGGTGACAGTTCTTTCAGATGGAAAACTACGTGAGTATCACTAGAAAATGACATGGCACCTTGTCGCTGACAGCGGCGAACGGTTGGGGCACAACACGGTTCGCACAGCCTAGAAAAGGTCTAATCAAAGGTGAATTTCAGCGAAATTAATGAAGTTTAATGTGACGAAAAAGCTCTGGTGTTATTTGTCCGTGAAACCAGATCAAGATCGTCCGCACGATGTGTGCGAAAGTGGTGCAAAAGCAATCGCGGAAAGAACCGTGCGGCAAGCGAGACGAGAGAGAGTTTTAGCGATTTACGGTGACGATTTGCTTCTGAAAACGCCTGGTACGCATTCGAAAATTCTTCTTTCAAAAGGAACGCCTTTCCTCGTTCAACCTGAAGATCAGCTTCGAATGAACCTAATCGCCGATCGAGAATTTCTCGCTCATTGTCATCGAGATCGACCGTATCTCTGAGCCGTCGAAACACGTCGATTCCGCGCTGAACTCTGTTTATCGAATCTCCCGAAAGACTGTCGAGGTGTACGCGATATTTGAGCAGCACATCTTCTTGAAAGCCGATCCGCGCACCACTTTTTGCCATTCGGACCCACAGGTGAAAATCTTCTGAAGTAGTTCTTTGGTTCTCGAAACATCCTGCCCGCACGATGGCCGTTTTCAGGGCAACGGTACCGCTCGTGATCACATTGCATTTGAGGTCGAGTAGTGATGCTGCCGTTACTTCGCCCGACGACGGAGCAGATTCCATAAAGGTTTTCCGCAGAACGCTCCGGATCCCGAACTGTTGCGCGTCGCAATAGACCATTTCGTGACCGCGACCGAGAAAAGTGACCTGTGACGACAGGAACTCCGGCAGCCAAATGTCATCGCCGTCCAGAAAGGCAATGATCTCGCCGCGAGCGTGCTTGATACCGGTATTTCGAGCCACGCCGGCACCGAGATTCGCTTGTTTGATATAGATGATATTCTCGCGATGCTGTTGGATGGCACGCTCAAATGC
The DNA here is from genome assembly GCA_937871585.1 of uncultured Acidobacteriota bacterium. Classification (GTDB taxonomy): domain Bacteria; phylum Acidobacteriota; class Blastocatellia; order Pyrinomonadales; family Pyrinomonadaceae; genus OLB17. The sequence goes on from CALMPJ010000138.1 coordinate 2,016, forward strand.
GACTGTGTCGGGCGAACCGTCGTTGACGACGATCACTTCGATATCACGAAACTTTTGCGCGGCAACGGAATCGAGCGTTTCGCTGATGAACGCTGCGACGTTATACGCCGGAATGACAACACTGACCTTTGGCCGCCACGAAAAAACGTTGCGTCCCGTAGAGATCTGCATTCCAAAGTTGTAATTTTCGGACGAATCCATATGAGGTTAAGACTCGCGGATCGGTTCCCACGTTGCAAAGCGTTCGCCCCGAATAAACCGGTAGAACGCGATCACGGACGCGAGATTTGCAAGCACAAAATAGAGTGGAATAACGAGCAGCGAAGCTCTGAGGCCAAAGCGTTCGAGCAGCCAGCCGCTCAAAGCTCCCAAATAGAATAACACTTGCAACGTCAATATGATAGAGAAAAATTGCGAGCCAAAAGCCAGCATCAAACTCGATATCGCGATCGCGATCAGCATTACCGGAACGGCATATCGCAGCAGTTTGTGCGAGAACATCTGAACCGCATAGAAACCGCTCTTCAGCGGATTGAGCATATCTGCGTTTCGCCAAAGATCTGTGAAAGTTTGGGTAATAACACGGACACGCATTCGCATCTCGTCGCCCGTTTTCGAATTAGTGTCCTCAAAACAAACTGCATTTGGCTCAAAAATGCTCCGCAGTCCTTGCCGGTAAAGCACTGTACAGATCAGAAAATCGGAGCACGCTTCGCGGTACATCTCGCGATACGCTTCGCGGCGAACCGCGTACAAACAGCCCGAAGCTCCGATCAGCGAACACGCGTTGCTCTCGGACTGCTTGATGAACGTCTCGTAATTCCAATAGCCCTTCGCCCCGCTGCCAACGCCCGTCCCAACACCATCGACGTAAACCAAACGTCCCGCCACACAACCAACCGTCTCGTCAGCGAACGACGGCAGCACCTTTCGCAGCACGTCCGGCTCATAATGCGTCGTTGCGTCGCTAAACAAAATGATCTCGCCCGTCGCACGCTTCACAGCATTATTCTGCGTCTCAGTCTTCCCGACACGGCCTTCCTGCCGAAACAGCCTGACGCCTTGAGCCTCGAACTCGCGGACAATATCATCTGTCCGATCCGTCGAACCATCCGAAGCAACCAAGATCTCTAATTTGTCCTTAGGATACTCAAGACCAAGCGTATTCTCGATCTTACGTGCGATCGACACTTCCTCGTTAAATGCTGTGATCAATACAGTTACAGTCGGCTCAACATCTCCACGCTTCACTCGTTTAGTAGCAATTTTGGACACCAAAAACACCAAAACCGGATAGCCAACGTAAACATACGCCAACAACCCAACCGCCAACCAAAACACGATCTCCCCGATCTCGTACGCCATCAACAAAGCCTTCACGCAGAAGACGTACAATTATACGTCGAATAGACTCGCGGTTTAAGAAAAAAAGCCGCGAACGCCTATGTTCGCGGCCTTTTCAATTTTCCAATTTATCTAAGCACCAGCCGCATTTGCGTACGGAGGCAACACGACGCGGGCCGCCTTTTCTTTCTTTAGACCAAGAGCCCAATCTGCTTGCATTAGTGTGTGGATGTCGCGAGTTCCTTCATAGATGACTGCGGCTTTGCAATTACGCAGGTAACGTTCGACAGGATAATCGTTGGTGTAGCCGTTGGCTCCGTGGAGTTCGATCGCCATCGACGCGGCGTGTTCGCTGCGGGTCGTCGCTTGCCATTTCGCCATCGAAGCAGCCTTGGCAGATGGTGCACCTATATTCTTGAGATAGCCACACTTAAGCCACAACAGATGCGACATTTCGTAATCGGCTTCCATTGTTGCGATCTTCTGTTTTACAAGCTGAAAATTAGCGATCGGCTGGCCCTGAACTTCGCGAGTATTAGCATAAGCGACCGAAGCATCGCGGCTCGCCCGAATAACGCCTGTCGCACCTGATGCCACCGTATAACGGCCATTTTCGAGCGAGAACATCGCGATCTTAAAGCCCTCGCCCTCTTGCCCAAGCATATTCGCCTGCGGAACTCGAACGTCTTGCAACGAGAAATAGCCCGTGTTTCCGGCACGAATTCCAAGTTTGCCGTGAAGCGTGCCGGAAGAAAATCCCGGCATCGTGCGTTCGACAATAAAGCACGAAATGCCGCTATGATCACGGACTTTCTGCTTCTCGGCGTCGGTCCAGCAGAAGAAAAGGAAATGGTCGGCAACATCGCCGAGCGAGATCCACATCTTTTCGCCGTTCAATATCCAATCGTCACCGTCGCGGCGAGCGTACGATTTCATACCGACGACGTCGCTGCCGGCGTTCGGCTCGGTAAGGCCAAATGTCGCGAGTTTCTCGCCTTTGGCTTGAGGGACGAGATACTTTTGTTTTTGCTCCTCAGTTCCCCACGAATAGACGCAAGGGTTGTCCAGCCCGACGTGAACAGACATTCAACCACGAAAAAACGTGTCGCAAGCTTCAAGCTCTTCGCACACGAGCCCCAGCGAAACATAGTCAAATCCGGCACCGCCGTATTGCTCAGGAATACAAACGCCCAACAATCCGAGATCAGCCATCTTCTCAAAAACGCCGCGTTCAAAATGGCACTTCTCGTCCCATTCTTTGATATAAGGTGCGACTTCGCCCGCACAAAACTCGCGGACGGTCTTCTGCAATGCAATATGGTCTTCAGTTAGTTGTAGTTCGATCACGTTAAGGAACTCCCCGTTAAAAATCAGTATAATATGGTCTTTCGGCCAAAAAATAATATTATCACTTTGGCTTATGACTGTCAGTTTGGGCGGCAAACAATGATATCTGTCGAAAAGGCGATCAAGATCTTAGCAAGAAATTCAGCCATTGGCGGAACGGAAAAGATCCCGTTGGCCGAGTCAGTTGGCCGCATTTTGGCCGAAGATGTCATCGCCGATATGGATCTGCCGCCGTTCGACCGTTCGCAGATGGACGGCTACGCAGTCATTGCGAAGGATACGCTGAACGCTCCGGTTCAACTGAAGATCGTCGGAGAATCTGCCGCAGGTAAAAGCTGGCAAGGAACGCTCAAGAGCGGCGAAGCCGTCCGCATCATGACCGGAGCCGCAGTCCCGAAAGGCGCAGACGCCGTTCAGCGTGTCGAGGTCACAAGCGAATCGGACGCTGTAGTAACGATCGACGAAACAGTAAAAAGGGGTTTTTCCGTCGTAAAGCTCGGTACCGAGATCCGCAAAGGAAAACGTGTGATCAATGCGGGCGAACGAGTTACCGAGAATATGATCGCCACTTTCGCATCGTTCGGCTTTGCAAAAATAAGTGTCGGAAAACAACCGCGAGTTGCGATACTCGCGACCGGCAGCGAAATAGTCGATGTCGCGAGTAAGCCAAAGCGAGATCAGATCCGAAATTCGAATTCGCCGATGCTCGGGGTTTTGTGCCGAAGATTCGGGGCATTGCCATCGATCTTGCTGAGTGCAAAAGACAATATTTCAGATCTCAAATTTCAAATCTCAAGTGCGGCGCAGAATAGCGACATTCTCATCATCACCGGCGGCGTATCAGTCGGAAAATACGATCTGACAAAATTGGCTTTGCGAGAACTCGAAGCGGAACTCTATTTTGAAAAAGTCTCGCTAAAGCCCGGAAAGCCTACTGTTTTCGGACATCTCGGCAAGACTCTAATTTTCGGATTACCTGGAAATCCTGTTTCGGCTGCAGTCGCATTTCATTTGTTCGTGCGGCCGGCAATTTTGAGATTTCAAGGCGAATCCAATACGTCGGTGACCGTAGGCAATGCAATAATTTCATCGCCGATCAAGGCTGCTCGTGACCGCGACACTTATTTGCCTGTGAGTTTGGCAACCGATTCCGAAGCAAGGCTCGTCGCAACGCCAATTCCGTCACAAGGATCTTCCGATCTTGTTTCGATCGCAAGAGCGAATGCATATGCATTTCTAAAGGCCGGAACGCGTTCCGAGGCGGGCGACGTCGCACGGATAGTTTATATTTAGAATATGGAAAGGCCCGCCGCACTGGCACATGACGCAATACACGAGACGGTAGAGGCACTGCTTCGCGATTGTGAGCGTGGCAGTGTGCTCGATATTCCGGCTGGGCACGGTGCATTGGCGTATCGTTTACGAGAGCTTGGCTATGGCGTTTCGTGCAGCGACCTTTATCCTGAGATCTTCGAGCTCGCAGGCATTGATATTCGGAAAGGCAACCTCGACGGAACGTTGCCGTACGAAGATAAGTCGTTTGATTATGTAGTTTGCGTCGAAGGCCTCGAACACATCGAGCATCCTGCGAATGCGATCCGCGAATTTGCACGGATCGTAAGACCGAACGGCACATTGATCGTTTCGGTGCCGAACATAATGAATATCGAGGAACGATTTCGCTGGCTATTCAGCGGTTATACATCTCACTTCAAACCGCTTTCAGAGCCCGCGATCAAGGAAATGGTTGGCGATTTTGCCGACAAATCCGAGATCGGACTTCATGTGAATCCGATCGGCTATTCGGAGCTTCGATATTTTCTAGAAGATAATGGATTTGAGTTGCATTCTGTCCACGTTGATAAGAAAAAGGGTGGAATGTGGGCGTTTATGCCAATTGTTTGGCTCATAAGGCTGTTTGCCAAGTTCACAAAACCAGAGAAAAGAGCGAAACGTTGGCAGGACGAATTGAATTCCAGCGAGGTCCTGCTCGGCGGCAATACGATGATCATGTTGGCAAAGAAGATATGAGCGAACTTTCACATTTTGACACCTCCGGAAGGGTCTCGATGGTCGATGTTACAGCAAAAGAATCGACGACCCGACGAGCCGTTGCCGCAGGCAGAGTTCTGATGAATGCCGCAACGATCGAGACTCTTCGCAACGTCGCGAGTCCGAAAGGCAACCCGCTCGAGATCGCTCGAATTGCGGGAATAATGGCGGCAAAACGCACGTCGGAACTGATTCCGCTCTGCCATCAGATCAATTTGTCTAAGGTTAATGTGACAGCCGAACTGACTGATTCAGGCGTTGATTTGACCGCTGAAGCCATAACGAACGCCCAAACAGGCGTCGAAATGGAGGCACTTACTGCCGTTTCCGTTGCCGCTCTCACGATCTACGACATGTGCAAAGCCGTCCAACGCGACATCGTAATTACCGACATTCGCCTGCTAGAAAAGTGCGGAGGAAAGTCGAACTTTGTGGCAGAATAGTCGTAATTGGTTGTGAGAAACGGAGGTACGATGGACATAAATTACAGAGTTGCTGACAACGCACAACCGCAAGTAAAGTTGTTGCTTGGTGCCGTGGCACTTAGCATCGGTGTTTGGGTACTTTCGTGGATCTTTCCGATCGCTTCGTATCTCTATTATCCGCTGCAGCTTTTCGCGACGTTCATTCATGAAAGCAGCCACGCTTTGGCAGCGATCATCACTGGTAATTCTGTTTCGAGTTTGACCGTATCGCCTGACACAAGCGGAGCGGTTTGGTCGAGCAGTTCGGGCATTTCAGGGCTATTTATTTCGAGCGCAGGCTATCTTGGAACAACGGCATTCGGAACGCTGCTCTTGGCGTGGATACGCTATGCCAAATCGCCTCGTCCGGCGCTGTATTTCTCGGCAAGTTTGATCGGCTTGATGACGATCGCCTTTGGGCTGATCCTTCCCTTTTACAATTTTCTTGAGAACGTAACCGTTGGCAGCATTGCATTTACGGTGCTGGCCGGACTTGTTATCTCCGCAGGTTTGTTTGCGATCGCTCGATACGCACCTATAGGCTGGGCACGGTTTGCGATGGCTGTTTTGTCGGTTCAGTGTTTGCTGAACGCGTTCTTTAGCCTCAAAGATCTGTTCGTCATCTCCGCACTTTCAACCCAACAAACCGACGCCGCGAACATGGCAAATGCGACCGGAATTCCCGCATTGTTCTGGGCCATTTTATGGATCGCGATATCTGCGATAATGATCGTCGTGGGCATCAGAATGTACGCGATCGGCGGCAAGAAAGAAAAAGACACGCTTTTTATTGACGGCCCTACCATCTAAATGGCCAGTAAACGCAAAGCCGCTCCCAAACTCGCGGACCTAGTTGTCGGCTCGCGGCTTGTCGTGCGTTCAAAGGTCGATTGGCGGGTCGCCGCCGTGTCCCAGAACGATGGCGAACGCGTAGTTCTCACGGTCGCTTCACCAACCGGCTTCTCATACCGTCTCCGCCGTGATCTCGACACTGAGATCGAATTCGAAGGCTCCGTTCCCGTTCTGAAATACGACGCCGACGACACTTGGCGTGACAATTTCGGCCGCTACGACACTCGTTGGTAGCCTCGTTTTGAAACTCGATACATCGATTTGGTACACTGAACTTTTGCCATTGGGCCAAGGTTTCAGTCTATGCGTGCTGTGAAACAAAAAGAAGCGTCAGTCGAGGTTCGCGGGGCACGCACTCATAATCTCAAGAACATCAACGTCAATTTCCCGCTGCACAAGCTGACCGTCGTTACGGGCGTTTCAGGCAGCGGAAAGTCGTCGCTCGCGTTCGACACCTTGTACGCCGAGGGTCAGCGTCGCTATGTCGAATCGCTTTCCGCCTACGCACGTCAGTTTCTCGAACGAATGGACAAGCCGGACGTCGACGAGATCACGAATCTAGCTCCGGCGATCGCGATCAGACAAAAGAACGCGACGAAGAATCCGCGCTCGACCGTCGCGACTCAGACCGAGATATACGATTATCTGCGGCTGCTGTTCGCACGAGCAGGAACGACGATATGTCACAAATGCGGTCGCGAAGTGAAACGCGATTCGCCCGAATCTGCGGCTGATGAGATACTCGCGACGCTCGAAAGCGGCGAACGATTCTACTTATTGTTCCCGATCCAGGACGAAGTTTCGCGAAGCATCGTAAAGACGGCAAAGAAAGCTGTACCGCGAAAGAAAGGCGACGGACTCAGCACTCAAGCGTTTCTTATTTCTATTTTGCAGCAAGGCTTTTCGCGTTTGTTTCGCGATGGCGAGATCATCGAGCTGCAAAAACCGGAAGATTATCCACACGACGATTTCGACAACACGTTCGTTCTGATCGATCGTCTGAAAGCCGACGCTGAGATTCGTCAACGCCTCGTCGATTCGCTCGAAACTTGCTTTCGCGAAGGCCACGCAGCGATGGTTCCGACTGCGGACGGCACCAAAACCCTCAAGTTTTCAGATCAATACGTCTGCAAATACGACGGCACGCGATACGAAGAACCTGAGCCACATTTATTTAGTTTCAATTCGCCGGCCGGTGCTTGCCCGACGTGCCAAGGTTTCGGCAACACGATCGGCATCGATTACGGACTTGTTATTCCGAATCCGCTGAAATCGATCAAGGAAGGTGCGATAGAGCCGTTTTCGCGTCCGGCACATGCTTGGGCACAGAAGGAGCTGGTGAAATATTGCCAGCACGCGAACATCGACACGAACGTTCCGTACGCCGATATGTCTGACTATCAGCAGAACTGCATCATCTACGGCGACGAAGGCTGGCGTGGTATCAAGGGCTTTTTTGCATGGCTTGAGACGAAGAAATATAAGCTGCACGTTCGTGTGTTCCTTGCGAAGTATCGCGGCTACACGCGTTGCGGCGATTGCAACGGCCAGCGACTTAGGCAGGAGGCTCGCGACATCAAGATCGGCGGGCGTTCGCTGCCGGACGTGCTGGAGATGGCGATCGACAAGGCATACACTTTCTTCGACACG
>CALMPJ010000139.1 GCA_937871585.1 uncultured Acidobacteriota bacterium
GGAACCGTTGTCGCAGCCGGGACTGCTGGTTCGACGAACCTCGAAAAGGTCATCGCGGGCTACACTGCCCCGTCGGCCGGGACATACTATTTGCGAGTTTCCGGCTACACTTCGGCGGAATATCAACTGATCACGACCAAAGGCGGAGCGTTCGATGCCGAGCCGAATGACACGTTCGCGACTGCTCAGAACATAACCGGACTTGGCGGCGTTGCCGGATTCTCGTCCGAACCTGATTTCTATAGTTTCACAGGAACGGCGGGCCAAGTTGTGGTGTTTTATACAACAACTCCGGGGGGTGGGGCGGATATTCCTTTGAACATTTTCGATCCGAAACTACAGCTATTCAACCCAAGCGGAACGCAAGTCGCCTCGGGCACTGTGCTTGCCGACGGCCGCAACGAACGCATCATTTACACGCTGCTCGTAAACGGTGACTATCGCGTTCGAGTAAGTTCGCAAGCCGCTCTCGGTGCCGCCGATGGCGAGTATTTCCTCGCCTTTGCACCAAACGCTCCGACGGCTTCAAGCGTCGGCGTCTCAGGCCGAGTATTAACAAATGATGGTGCCGGTCTCAGGAACGCCGTTGTTTCGTTGACCGACATGAGCGGAAATGTGAGACAAGCTCGAACAGGAGCATTCGGTTATTTTAGCTTTGACGAAATAGCGTCGGGACAAACCTACATCATCTCGATCGCGTCGAAACGCTACACGTTCACGCCACGATCGGTCACGGTCGCCGATGAGATCAGCGATCTGGAATTCGTCGCCGAGCCTTAGCGAACGAACGCATAGGGAATTGGCACATCGCCGGCCGCTCCGAATTGTTGGATAAAAATGCCTGCGGTCGAGCGTTGGATGTACCAAGTGCTATCGCTTGGTCTGAATATTGCGACATCGTATTTGCCGTCGCCGTCGTAATCGGCGGGGACCGGCATGTCGGTCGCGGTGCCGAATGGCAATGCGTAATACGACAGGTCTTCGCTGCGCAGAATGTACCAGAAACCGTTCGAAGGCCGCCAAAAAGCAACGTCCGCCTTGCCGTCGCCGGTGTAATCGCCCGCGACTGCCTTGTCCGTAGCTGATCCGAATTGAGTCGCGAACACGCTTTCGTTCGACGAACGCCTGATCCACCATTCGCCGCCCGTCGCACCGTTTGGCCGATAGATCGCAACGTCGTCTTTGCCGTCGCCGTCAAAATCGCCGTTGACCGGCAAATCGCCGTTCGTTCCAAATCCGACGATCGAGACCGTGCCTTGGCTGTCGCTGTTGGCGATGTACCACGTGGCATTCGAAGGCCGAAATACCGCGACGTCGGTCTTGCCGTCGCCGTTGTAATCAGCCGGAGCCGGAATGTCGCCGGTCGCTCCGAATGGCCGCGACGTGTACGTGTTGCCCTTGCCGTAAATGTGCCAAGTGCCGTCGGCTGGCCGAAAAATGCCGAGGTCGCTCTTGCCGTCGCCATCGTAATCGCCCGGAGCGAGAACATCCGTCGCGTTCCCAAATCCAACAACCTGAAATGTCGGGCTGCCGCTGTTCTGCACGAACCAAACGCCCGGATCGGGCCGAAAGATGCTCAAATCGGCCTTCAGATCGCCGTCAAAATCGGCGGTGCGATTGCGAGCCACAGTTAAAGCGGCGACCGGTGCGTCGGAAATATTGCCGTCGATGTTGAACGTCACGCCGCCCCAAGTTTCGTTGTGCGGTGCTTGCCATTGCTTGATGCGTTGATGATTTGCCCATTCGTTCGCCGGGAAGGTCGGGAAACTGACGTACGTCCAAACCGTCATTACATTGTCCCAACGAGCCATCCAAACGGCGTCCATCTTGCTCTGCGGCGTCATGAACTGCCAGTCCTCGATAGCATTTTTTGGCGAACCGTAAACTCCGGACTTATAACCAAGCTCCCGAATTCGCTCGGTCCAGCCCTTGAGAAATGCCACCGTTGCAGGACGACAGCCCAACGTATCGGGCGAAGGCGGATCGTAGCGTTCCATGTCGTAATAGAGAATGGAACCGGCAGTCAGTCCGATCGCAGCAGCGTCGGCTGCAGCAATATCTGCTTCGCCGCGGCCCTGTGATTCAGCGGTCGGCACGTCGTAGCTCAGCTTCGCACTCGTCGTTGACACAGTGCATGGCGACTGATATCCAACAACGGTCGGTATCAATCCCCAACCTTGTGCGGTTACTTGATCGGTCCAAGTTGTACTTAGCGGCTGTGTCGGGCACGCTCGATTTCGGCCACTGAAATATATGTTTGAATCGAAATGCGGCGAATTGTTCCACCAAGTCAGCATCTGCGAAACCGATCCGGCCTGACATTTATCAAAGCCGCGATTCAGCGAAATGCGAGTGTTCCCGCCCGGCGGTGCCGCAAATTGCGATGTCGCATTTCGACGAGCCGCATCACGAGCCTCGGCAGCTAGAACTTTAACCTGCGGCGGCGTGATCTCTCGTGAAGATTCATTAAACAATCGAGTCTCCTGAACACAGCCCGATTTGAAGCCAAAACATTGTCCGTCCTGCTGCAGACGCCATCCTTCGCGCGAGACAAAGGCATTTTCGACGGGCCGTTCCTCGCTGATTCGATCAACAAACCATGTCGCTCCGCGGTCGTTCGATGTTACGAAAGCTCGAATGTGAAAATTCGAACTCGATTCCGCAGCGACTTCAACGGTGATCGAAGAGCCGGCACATTCGAGCGACATAGGAGACGTAAATCCGTCAGGTGCAACAACTTGCGAGCGAACGCCGTCATTCAAACCAAAGACGAAAATGCCTGCCGCTGAACTGGTCAGTACTTTTCCGCCATCGGCGGCACAAACCGACGCAATGGTTTCCGTCACGCCAAGCCCCAATTTGGACTCACTCCATGAAACACCCTCGTCAATTGTGACAAATGCGCTTCCGCCCGTCGCGGCGATTCCAAACGAACCATCTCTGTCGATCGAAACGAAATTTGCACTAAGCTCGCTCGCAAATGTCGCGATATGCAGCGAAGATAGAAGTAAAATGAAGAAACCAAAAATGCGGGTCGGATTGCGCATAAACCACCTTGATATGTCAGAAAAGCTAACAGAGAATGGCAAAAGTATAAGTGATTCTAATCGTAGATTTCAAGCCACTTTCTCATGCGATGCGACAAACGACGAGCCGAATAGTAAACTCTCATCCTAGTTTGTCGTGAACATTCTCATCGTAAAACTCAGCAGTATTGGCGATATTGTGCATGCGTTGCCTTCGGTTGCGGCTGTTCGACGAGCCATTCCGGAGGCACATATTTCGTGGGTAGCTGAGGCTCGGTCGGCGGAGATATTGCGTGGGAGTGCAACGCTCGATGACGGACGTTTGCTGATCGACGAACTGATCGAGATCGACACGCGTTCGATGCGTGGCGGCAAGGTTATTGATGAGATCGTGCTCGAAATGGGTCGTCAGGCGAAGCTCGTTCGCAGCCGAAAATATGACATCGCGATCGATATGCAAGGGCTGCTGAAATCGGCGGCGATGGCGAGAATTTCAGGTGCGGACCGACGTTGGGGCTTTGACAAGAATGCCCTTCGCGAACCCGCAAGCCGTTTCTTGCTAACAGATACAGTCGCGATCGAGCCTCAAACTCATATCATCGACAAGAACATCCGTCTCGCCGCCGTAGCGTTCGATTTCGACGTTGACAAAGCAACTCTCGAGTTTCCGCTCGCCACAAACGACGAACACGTCGCCGAGGCGGACGCAATAACCGAACTCGCCGGAGAGCGTTTCGCGTTGCTGAATCCTGCGGGCGGTTGGGTCACGAAACTCTGGCACGCTGAGAAATTTGGCGAACTTGCAACGCGCATTCACGACGAACTTGGCATCACGCCCGTTGTCGTTACCGCGCCAAATGAATTCGAACTCGCCGAAAACGTACACCGTCATACAACAGACCGAACAATTTTCGCCGAACCTTCGCTCAAGGGTTTTTACGAGATCGCAAAACGTGCGGCTGTTTACGTTGGCGGCGATACGGGACCGACGCATTTGGCGGTTGCGGCAAACGCTCCAATTGTCGGCATTTTTGGCCCGACCGAATGGTGGCGAAACGGCAGTCCTCGGCCTGACGATCTCGTGGTCGAACGCACCGACATTGGCTGTCGTGTCGATTGTCACAGACGTACATGTTCAAATTGGATTTGCATGGACATCGATGTCGAGACGGTTTTCGATGCGGTAAAACGCAGGCTAGGTTCGGGCATCTAAATCTCGGTTCTGTTCGTCGAAACAATTGTTGAACAGCGCTAGCCGATTTCGGTTATAATCTTATTTGCACCAATTATGAGCTTTTTGATTCGCCATGCCTTTCTCGTACTCGTTGCATTCGCGGCGGTTTCATTTGCCCAGCCGGCACCTGAAAAACTGCCGTATGCGGTCGGCGAAAAACTCGATTACGAGGTCAAACTCAGCAAGATCATCAGCATCGGCGGCGTCGCAGATATGTCGCTCGAGGTCGCAAAGGACGAGGCGTCCGGCAACTTGATCCTAAAAGGCCGAGGCGTTTCAAAGGGCTCGCTGCTCAAACTTTTCCGGTTCAGCTTTACTCAGGAATACGACACACTTTTCGATCCGCGAACCGGCCGCACGCTGAAAACAACCAAGCATGACGTTCAGAAAGAGCGTGTACGCGACAGCATAGCCGATTTTGATTGGCAGGAAATGCGTGTGACATTTGTCGAGACCGATCCGAAGAATCCGACGCGTCCGCCTCGGCGCATTGCTTCGAAGATGGAGGAAGGCACATACGACTTGGCTTCGGGCCTCTACTATTTACGCTCACAGCCGATGGCGATCGGAAAGCAATACGAGATCAAGATCAGCGATTCGGGATTGGTTTACAACGTGCCTGTTTACATCACTGCCCGCGAACAGCAGAAAACGGTTCTCGGCAAGGTTTGGTGCTGGCGCGTCGAACCGGTCGTCTTCGGCACCGGCCGCCTGATCGAACAAAAAGGCTCGATGATCATCTGGTTCACCGACGACGAACGCAAAATTCCAGTCCGCTCACGCATCAATTCCCAGATCGGCAAGGTCGACATCAAACTCAAATCAGCGACAAAATAGTCCATTTATTCCCCGCCTTGAATCTGTTACGGCAGTCCGCTCGAAACAAATCACGACCGATATAAAAAAAAGCTTGTCCTCAAGGAATTCTATGTCTAGACCTGTCTCAGTTGTCGTTCTATCTTTGCTCATTTCCATTACGTCGGTTGGGGTCTACCCCCAAAGCGAACGACGGCTCTCAGGAACTGTCGTGACGCCGCAGTTCGAGGTTGTGCCGGGCGTTGATATCGAAGTCACTACGGAAAACGGACGGGTAAATGCGGTCAGCGATAACCGTGGAGAGTTTTCAGTCGCCGTACCCAACGGAGAACTAACTGTTAGATTTTCCGGCAAAAATCTTGCCACGACTACACTGCAACTTTCAGATGGTGAGCGAATCGACGCACTTGTCGCAAAGGTAACGTACCGCGTCGCACCTATCAGCGAGAGCGTGACCATACGTGACGATGCATTGACTCCTGACATTGAATCGCGTAACGGAGCAGTCTATCAGAGCACGCTCTTTGGACGCGATGACCAGTTGCTGCAAACTCTTGGAGCGGGCATCAATGCCGGCCAGCACGAAGGCGGCGGCAAATCGCTTGAGGTTCGCCGTTACGGTTTTAACACCGATCACGGCGGCGTTGGCGGCGGACTGAAGATCGTCGTTGACAACATTCAGCAGAACCAAGGAACACAGGGCCACGGCCAAGGCTATCTCGGAGCACTCAAATCTCTGTCGCCCGAACTCGTCCAAGACGTATCGATAATCAATGGCCCGTTCTCGCCTGCGTTTGGCGATTTCTCGGGTCTTGGTGTCGTTCAAATTCATCAACGGGAATCGCTTGCTGATACATTTACTGCACGGGTTCAAGGCGGCTCGTACAACACGATTCGCGGATTTTTTGCGTATTCGCCGCAGTGGAAGAATGTCGACGCGTTCATTTCGTTCGAACCGAGCTATACCGATGGGCCGTTCCTTAATCCGCTTAAGTATCGTCGTGACAATGTTTCGGGGAATCTGACGTACAAATTTGACGACAAACAGGCGCTTGGTTTCAGGTTCAATTTTGGCCGAAACGATTTCATTTCTTCCGGCCAGATACCTCTTGATCTGGTCGAAGACGGCTCGCTCGACCGCTTTGGTTTTATCGATCCTGAGAACGGCGGCAAAGTTCAGGCAGGAACGGCTGGCGTTTATTTCCGCCGCGAATTGTCGTCCGGAACGACGCTCAAGGCCGACGCGTTTGTCGGGCGTTCACTGTTCGATCTTTTCTCGAACTTCACGTTTTTCCTCGCCGACCCTGTTTACGGTGACGAAGTTCAGCAGCACGATTCGCGGCTTCGCGAGGGCGGCAACGTGCAGGTAATAACGCCATACAAAGCATTCGGATCGTACTCGACCTTTACCGCCGGAGCCAACGTGCAGCTCGATCAGATCAACGTCGGCCTATATCCGAGCGTTGGCCGGTCTCCGAACCGCAAGTATCTCCCGGGCAACCTAAACAATCCCGACGTGCTTCTCACGTCGGCGAACGTGAATATCAATAACTACGCGGGCTATGTGCAGAATTCGAGTGCATTTTTCGGTGGACATCTTCGCGTCGATCTAGGGCTGCGTTACGATATGTTTCGTTTCGAGGTTGATGGTTTTGAACTAGCAGATGGCCGTACCGATCTCGTCGGCTCCGAAAGCTCGGGCAAGTTTCAGCCAAAGGTTTCGGTCGCATTGTCGCCTTTCGACCGTACGCCGATCAGTTTCTACGCGAACTACGGTCGCGGCATCTCGTCTCAAGACGCTCGCGGTGTCATTCGCGAACCGTCGTCGCCGAAAATTTCGACGACCGATTTTTATCAATCTGGCCTCTCGTACAATGGTCGTCGTGTGTCGGCAGTGTTCAGTACGTTCTTGATCGACCGTTCGAACGAGCAGGTTTACATTCCCGACGACGGCAGCATCGAACTCGCCGGGCCATCACGTTCATACGGATTTGAGTCGCGAGGCTCGGTTCGAATTACAAGAAATCTAAGCGCAAGCGGCGGCGTTACCAATGTCCTCAAAGCCTTTTATCGCGGAGAACGCAACACGCTCGGCGAACGCCGGATCGTCGATAGCTCGCCGCATTTTACCGCTAACGCGGGCCTCGTTCTGTCCGAACTTCGCGGTTTCAACGCCTCGCTCTCAATGCGTCATGTCTCTGATTATCGCCTCGACGCCGACGACCGAAGCATAAGAGCTGGCGGCAACACAGTCGTCGATCTTGCCGTTTCCAAGCGTCTGAAGCGCTGGGTCGACCTCAACGTCGCTGTCGATAACTTGTTCAATACAAAGTACTTCGAGACACAAAACTACTTCGAATCACGAGCCTGCTCGACATGTGATGTGACATCACGGATCCACGCCACGCCAGGCTATCCGTTCGCCGTGACCGTCGGCGTGACGTTTCGCATCGGTCGCAAGAATTGAGGTAACCCAAATTTAGATTGTACTTTTCTTCACAATGTGGCAGAATGTTATGCTTGAGGCAAAGAGCATAATGGCTACGACGAAGAAGACAGTAACGAAAAAGGCGAAAGCTCCGACAGCATCGATCGATCCGTTTGCAGAATCGGTCGTTGAGGTGCCGACCGTTTCGGTGAAAAAGCCTGTAAAAAAGGCCGCGCCGAAGCGACAACTTGTCGCGGCTGCGGTTAATGTCGATTCGCCCGTGAAGAAAGTTAGAGCGGCGAAAAAGGCTGTCGTTGCCGATCCTTTTGCCGAAATTGCGGTCGCCGAAGTCGCAGTTGCTGTCGCGACGTCGAAGAAAGCTGATAAAAAGGTCGCTGTAAAGACAGTTGCGAAAAAGAAAACTGCTACGAAAAAGCTCAACCTCGACGTTACCGCTGAGATCGCTTCGACCGAACCTGAAGTTGCTTTGTCACCTGCATTCAAGGCACTGGCTGAGGTGACCTTGCCGGAATTGAAACGCGAAAATCGGGCTCGTTTGCAGATGCAGTCGCCAACGCGTTTGTATTTTTACTGGTCGGTCAAAGACAATCCGTGGCAGCGTCTTAAGAACGTTTTTGCCGATTCGATGGACAGCTATACGCTCGTTTCGAAGCTGACCGATCTCAAGAACGACACCGAAGAGATCAACGCCTGCGACGCTGAGGGCAACTGGTGGTTCGATGTTGAACCGGACGGCGAATACCAGGCCGAGATCGGTTTTTACGCCGTAAATCGCCCGTATTTCCGTATCATTCACTCAAACACGATCGCCACGCCGCGACGTTCGCCCAGCCCGCGTCCTGCGACTGAATCGCGTTGGACCGTGTCGGCGAACAAGTTTGCAGAGGTTCTCGACGTCGCAGGTTTCACACGCGACGCGATCGACGTTGCCATTGCCGGTGACGATGTTCACGCAGCCGAGACGACAACGCATCAGGCGTTCGCACGGCTCGCCGGAACAGGGCATTCGCTAGCCGGTTTGTCAGCAGACGAACTCCGTTATGCATTGATGGCATTGGCCGCCGGTGCAACGCTTGAGGAACTCCGCACGCGAGTTTCCGCACGCGTTTTCGCGATATTGCAATCTTCGGGAGTCGATGCGACACAAGACGCCGCACGCTCGGCACTTGGCGAATATTTCGACATCGACGACGAAGAATGGACCGAAGAAGAATTCGGCTCAGCCGTTTTCGGTGCGAGCCTCGTCAATTTCCCGAAAACGCTTCGCACGCGAAAACTCACACCAAAATACGCTCCGCGATACAATCCGGTCAGTTCGCACAGCATTCGCTAGTAAGCAGTTAGCAGTAAGCGGTGAGCAGTTGTAATATACTGCTTACAGCTCGCTGTTCACTGCTCACTATTTATGCCGACCGGATATTTCAGCCTGGTACTTCACGCTCATTTGCCGTTTGTGCGGCATCCGGAATATCCCGAGTTCCTTGAGGAAGACTGGCTCTATGAGGCGATCACCGAGGTTTATCTTCCGCTCATTTACATTTTTCAACGGCTTCACGAAGAAGGTGCGACGCCGCGTCTGGCAATGAATGTCTCGCCGCCGCTGTGCGAGATGCTGGCAGATCCGCTGCTGCAGGAACGCTACACTAGCCATCTCGAAAACCTGATCGACCTCGCCGTCAAAGAGGAATTTCGCACAAAAAGCGAAGACCCGAATTTTCACGATGTCGCACGAATGTACGTCGAAAATCTCACGACCTCGCTCGATCTGTGGAACAACCGCTACAACCGAAATCTCGTCAATGCTTTTCGTGAGTTGCAGGACGAAGGCGTCATCGAGATCATCACATGCTGCGCGACACATGGTTTTCTGCCGCTCATCTCGACTCACGAATCGCGACGTGCGCAGATCGAGATCGCCGTTACGAATTACAAGAAGCACTTCGGCCGACAGCCTCGCGGTATTTGGATTGCGGAATGTGCGTACGAGCCGGGCGTCGAGAATCTGCTGAAAGACGCAGGCATTGAGTACTTCATCGCCGACACGCACGCTATTCTGTACGGTAGCCCGAGGCCGCGATACGGCGTTCACGCTCCTGTCGTCACGCCAAATGGAACTGCAGTTTTCGCCCGCGACGTCGAGACGAGCCAGCAGGTTTGGTCGGCCGAGATCGGCTATCCGGGCAATGACGTTTACCGCGAATTTTACCGTGACATCGGCTGGGACGCTGAGTACGAATACGTAAAGCCGCACCTTCACGCGAGCGGCGAACGTCGGCATCTCGGGCTGAAATATCACCGCATCACAGGACGCGACGTGCCGCAAAATCACAAGGAACCGTACATTCCTGCGCTTGCTCGCGACAAGGCAGCCGAGAACGCCGGCCACTTCATCGACGAGCGTATAAAGCAGGCGCACAAGCTGCGTGAAACGTTCGAAGGCCATCCGCCGCTGGTCATAAGTCCATACGATGCAGAGCTTTACGGGCACTGGTGGTTTGAGGGCCCACAGTTCATCGACTTCTTTTTCCGCAAGGTCCACTACGACCAGAACGAGATCCAATGCATCACTCCCGGTGATTTTCTCGACAGCGGCCTGCCCATCCAAGAACAGCAGCCGACCGCATCAAGCTGGGGCGAAAACGGGTATTACAAGGTCTGGATCAACGAAGGAAATTCGTGGATGTACCCGTTCCAACATGATGCCGAACGGCGGATGAGTAGTATGAGTGACGCGTTTACGCGTTATCTGGAGGAGCGTCCCAACCACGAGATCACGCCTGAAGGCGTAACTCATACACGGCTCCTAAATCAGATGGCCCGCGAACTCCTCCTCGCTCAATCATCCGACTGGGCTTTCCAGATCTATCAGGGCACGACGGTTCAATACTCATCCCGCCGTTTTCAGATGCACATCCAACGCTTCGATATGATCGCGGATATGCTGGAAAGTCACGAGTCGCGAGTCGCGAGTCAAGAGTCAGAACCGGGAGCGATAGCGACTGGGTTCCTCACGCCCGACCAACTCGACCTCTTAACGGAAATCGAATCCCGCGACAACATCTTCGCCGAGATCGACTGGCGGCATTATCTGACCAGATGGTCTAAGTTGTTGTAACTAAATGACTTAGCAAAATGTTTTTCAAAGCTCGTGAAATCAAGGATTCTAAGGGAACATACTTCCAATTGGTTCGCATTTTAGCATAGGCTTAATCTGTGAATAATTTTGCCCCCGACAATTTTCTTGAACTGAACCGCGACGGACCTGAGCTGCTCAAACGCAGAATGCGTGAGCGAGGCCATTCCGACTTTGATCGACGCACCCTAAACGACCGTTTCGAGCGCCGCCGCTTTCCCGGTTGGGACGCACGACGACCAAATAGACGCCATCTCAATCGCCGTCCACATGCTCCAGAAAAAAGGAGGCGGACTGCATGCGTTTTGATCGTACGACAGGCTGCCGAACCTGTCTTTGTCGGGATCAGGACAGGCTAGGCAGCGTGTCCTACATTTGGGACGCAACGAACGGTGCAGAAAACTATGGCGAAAATACGGGATCGGTTCTACAATGGCGGTATCGCTATGAATTTCAGTAACACTCTCAAACGTAAGCTCGCTATCTCGATATTGCTCGCGATCTGTTCAACATTTGCTCTCTCACAATCAAGTGCCACAGGAAATGCTGATTTATATCTCGCGAAGTCCAAGTCTGATGAGGGCTGCACTGTGCAGGAGATCGTGCGGCTTTCCTTTGAAAACGGTGTGCTTGCATCGACCAAAACGCTGGCGAGTTTTGATATGAAAGAGGTCAGGTTCGATCTCGGCAGTGTATGGATCTACGATGATCGTCGTGTCATCACGGGCCGGGGAGATGTTGTTGACCTTGAAACGGGAAAACTGACGTTCAAGAGCAATGGTCAAGTGGTAGGAAATTTCGGATCGAAACTCCTGATCGATGTAGACCGTGTGGATGAAGAAGATCTGTTTCTCATTGACCTGGACACGCTACAAACGAGAAGGATCTTGTCTCGGCCGGAAATCGAAGATATTTCGCTCGGCGATATGTCACCGGACGGGAAAACGCTCGTAGATTTTAATAGCAGCCAGTACCAAAGAGACGGAATGGAACTCGGCATCTTTTTCTACAGCGTAGCAGACGACTTTTCCAATGCGAAGTTGCTTCGTCGCGTAAAGGGAGACTTCAGGTCATCATGCGCGAAATTTTGTTCGGAATTCGGAGACACAAACCATGTTTGGCTCGACAACAAAACAATTCTCACCCAACGAGCGAACGGTCATCTTGTTACTGTCAGCACCGATGGCAAGGTAACTGATATCGTTAAGATCGACGTAGAAGACGAGATCGGAGGGTTTCCAAGATTTTATAAGTACTCGGGGCGAGTTGAATACCACTGCGGGAATACCGAGTATCAGATCGATGTAAAGAACAAGAAGTTTACAACGCAGCGTCCGTATGCAACGGCCTTTTCTGTAGTTGATGGAGACGAATTCTGGCAAGAGTTCTTTTACAAAGGGAAATCGATCGGTCGCCACTGGTCAAGCGGAGCCGATGTCGGTGTTGATTTTATCGCAACCGAGTTTGCCGCCGAAGGCAAGAATCTTGGCTATCCGGACGGAATTAAGGTCTGGAATACATTTACAAAAACCTGGCAGACTATCGAGATCGAAGACGTGCTTCAAACTTTTGGTTGGGTTGAGAAGTAGGTATGAGTGTCAGTAAGTGTGTTGCAATTTGCAACCAATTATCCTAATATCTTGAACGAGGCTAGCTTATGGCAGTAAACGTCTTACCAAAATCAAAAACCAGCAATATTCACATCCGCGTTCCTGATGAGATCAAGCGGCGTATTGAGCGTGCGATATCGATATCGGGGCAGAGCATGACAGATTTTGCGACGCGCTCGCTTGTGGAATCTGCGGACGCGATCATTGAGAAAGAAGAAATTACGATACTCACAGCCCGCGACCACGAGATCCTAATGGCGATGCTCGAAGCCGACGATGAGCCAACTGAAGAACTTCGGGAAGCCGCACGTCTCCATCGACAGTTTGTTAGAAGGTGAACTCAATGTTCAAAATCGAACTCCTTACGAAACATCACGAAGTCGTGTCGTTCGACTGCGGTGATGACAAGAAGAACGGTTATTTACGGCGGTTTGCACTTCAGAATACGAAAGGTGGCATTGGTAAAAGCTTCGTAGCCGTTTCGGAAGACAATCCGCTTAAAGTTTGTGGCTACTACACTATTTCGAGCAGTTCCGTTAGTTTCGATGAAACTGTCGTCAAGAACCTTCCTCGCTATCCATTGCCTACGATCCTGATCGGTAAACTCGCCACAGATCTTTCGATCCAGCGAAAGGGGCTCGGCACCATCCTTCTGTTCGATGCCTTGCAAAGGTCATTGAAAGTAGCAGAAGAGATCGGAGTGCTTTTCGTAGAACTGCGCGCGGTTGATGATCGAGCAAGAAACTTCTACGAACGCTGGGGATTTAAGCAAATGGATTCCGACGAGTTCAAATTGTTTATCGGTTTGAAATCCGTAAGACGAGTGCTTGCTGAAACTGACAATAGTGGTATGCGTTGATCAAACCGTACGCCAGGCTGCCGAGCCTGTCTTTGTCGGGATCAGGACAGTCCCGATGCGTCGGGACTGTCCTACTGTACGTACGAAATCGGCAGCGGCGAGTCGCCGGTGGTGCCGAATTGTTGGATCAGGGTTCCGCTGGTTGAGCGGTTGATGTACCAGGTTGAATTTGGTCGCGTCTGTTCTGATTGCTTTCATAACTTCGTTATTAGACTTTCGTATGAGCATACTTACTGCTTTTCTCACATTATCCTTGATCGTGCTCACGCTCGCGGGAGCCGGTTGCGCCCAAAGAGAAGCGACTCTGATCGACAATACGCAGAAGGAGCTAACTTACCGAATATTCAATAGCTTGATTGCTCAAGGGGTTGATATCAACAAGCCACATCTTTATGGGTATTACTTTTACGACAAGGATAAATCCAAGCTTGAACGACTAGCCGCTGAACTCGTCAAGCAAGATTATACGCTCGTGCGTTTGGAAAAAAATGATAACGACGAAATTACTCTACAACTTGAGAAAGTTGAGGTGCACTCTGCCGATTCGCATATTCAACGAGAGCAGGAGCTTCGGAAGTTGGCAAGCCGATTTTCGGTGGCCGATTATGACGGCTGGGACGTTGGAAGTTCGGATCCGGCTAAACCACTGATCACTGATGAGTCATTTCGTCAGTTCATGAATTCCAAGAAAGGTGACGAGCTGTTCGATCTTGGTATCAGGTTGTACGACTTGGAAGTTAATGATCGTGCCGCCGAAGTGTTCGCCGAATGTCTAAAGCAGAAAATAAAGCCCGATGTTTCGTCATTCAAACTTGCCGGAGCTCTTTTGGCGCTTGAAAAGACCGACGACGCGATTTTCCATTTCGAACAGGCTGTAAAGTTCAATCCGAAGTACGTAGATGCCTATTACAATCTTGGAGCGATCTACTATGACCTCGGTAAGAATCAGAGATCGCTTGAAAACTACGAAGCTGCTGATAAGCTTCGGCCGAATGATGACGCAGTTGTCTATGGAATCGCTGCGAATCAATACGCTCTCGGCAAGTATTCTGAGTCGATGGCAAGTTGCAATAGAGCCTTGAAGATCAACCCAAATAATCCTCCGGCTAAAGAGCTGCGTGAAATGCTAAATAAAAAGAGAGTCTTAAATTAGGGCACATAGGAGTTCGGCAACGGTAAGTCGCCCGTCGTGCCGAATTGTTGAATAAGGGTGCCGGCTGTTGAGCGGTTGATGTACCAAGTTGAGTTTGACGGGCGGAAGATGGCGGCGTCTATTTTGCCGTCGCCGTCGTAGTCGCCGGGAACTGGTGAGTCGCCGTTGGCACCGAACGGGAACGAGAAGAATGAGAAGTCTTCGCTACGGAGGATGAACCACGAGCCTGTTGACGGACGCCAGAATGCGACGTCGGCCTTGCCGTCGCCGGTGAAATCGCCGGGGACTGCTTTGTCCGTCGAGGTGCCGAATGTGACGGCGAATGTAGTATCGGTCGAGCTGCGGCGTATCCACCATTCGCCGAGACTCGGACGAAAGATAGCGATGTCGGCCTTTGTGTCGCCGTCGTAATCGGCTGGAACTGGCTTATCTCCTGCGATACCAAATCCAAGAATATCGGTGCCGCCGCTGGATCTTTGAATGAACCAAGTGTTGCTCGACGGCCTGAAGATCGCGGGATCGACCTTGCCGTCGCCGTCGTAATCTGCGGGCACCGTCACGTCCGTCGAGGTGCCGAACGGGAAGGCGGAGAACGCGAAATCTTCGCTGCGGAGCACGAACCAGCTTCCGCTTCCAGG